>CAMCWG010000016.1 GCA_945882005.1 Bordetella parapertussis | reverse complement strand
GGGGTTTCAGGCGCTCACCGATGTATCGTTCACTGTTGACCACGGAGAATTTTTTGCCTTGCTCGGCCCCAACGGCGCGGGCAAGACCACTCTGATTTCGGTGCTAGCTGGGTTGAGTCGTCCCACAACGGGTCGCGCAAGCATCTGTGGCCATGATGTGGTCACTGATTATCAGGCGGCTCGCCGCTCGCTCGGCGTTGTTCCCCAAGAGCTTGTCTACGATCCGTTTTTTACCGTACGCGAAACGCTACGTATTCAATCTGGGTATTTTGGTTTTCGTCGCAATGATGACTGGATCGATGAAATCCTCGCCAATCTGGGCCTCACGGACAAGGCCGATGAGAATATGCGCGCGCTGTCTGGGGGTATGAAACGCCGCGTGCTAGTCGCGCAAGCATTAGTGCATCGCCCGCCCGTCATTATCTTGGATGAGCCAACCGCGGGCGTTGATGTTGATTTGCGTCGAAGCTTGTGGGAATTCATTTCCAGACTTAATCGGGCTGGTCACACCATTTTATTGACCACGCATTACCTTGAAGAGGCCCAGTCGCTCTGCAACCGCATCGCAATGCTCAAGCGTGGCAACCTTGTTGCGCTAGATACAACTAAAGCGCTGCTCGCACGTACCGGCGGAACCCTCGAAGAAGCTTTCGTGCAAATTATGAATACCGACGAACAAGCCACAGCGCAGGTGCAAGCATGAGCGGCCCCATCCTCTCAGTGCGCGCTGGAGCGGGTTCTGGATTTCCGACACTGCTTGGCAAGGAATTGCTGAGCTTTTGGAAAGTTGGGTTTCAAACAATCGCAGCGCCGGTGATTACTGCATTGCTGTACCTGGTGATTTTTGCGCAAGTTCTGCAGGACCGCGTGCAGGTATACGGCAGCGTCCCTTACACCTCCTTTCTCATCCCGGGTCTCATGATGATGAGCATGCTGCAAAATGCCTTTGCAAACCCATCATCGTCACTCATTCAAAGTCGCGTAACTGGCAACCTCGTTTTTGTGCTGCTGCCGCCAATCACGCATCGTGAGTTTTTCAGCGCCTACATGCTGGCTGGCATCGTGCGGGGCGTCGCTGTGGGGGCTTGTGTCTGGCTTGTGTCGCTTTACTTTGCGCCGCTCTCGGTTAAGCATCCTATCTGGATGATTGTCTTCGCGGTTCTTTCCTGCGGCATCATGTCGATTCTCGGGCTTATTGCAGGACTCACCTCTGAAAAGTTTGATCAACTCGCAGCCTTTCAAAACTTTTTAATCATGCCTGCTACATTTCTATCTGGGGTTTTTTATTCGATCCATTCGTTGCCTGTTTTTTGGCAGCATGTATCGCATTGGAACCCCCTGTTCTACACCATTGACGGCTTTCGTTACGGCTTTTTCGGCGTCGCAGACGTGTCTCCCTGGCATAGTCTGGCGGTTGTGGCGGGCGTATTCGCCGCGCTCACGTTTTTTGCCTTAAGACTGCTTGGCAATGGCTACAAACTAAGAACTTAAAAGGACCTTGACCATTATGTTGCCTACCCCAGAAAACATTCGCACCTACATTGCCGCAGGCCTGGACTGCGCACATATTGAAGTGACGGGTGACGGATCCCATTTCGAGGCGGTCATCGTCAGCTCTGCTTTTGCAGGTAAACGGCCGATTGCACGGCATCAGCTCGTCTATGCCGCCCTGGGCGATCGCATGAAACAAGAAATCCACGCACTGTCCATGCGGACGTTGACTCCCGAAGAGTTCAACGGAAGTCGCTAATGGATAAGTTGCGCATTACGGGTGGCAATCAACTGAGAGGCGAGATCAGTGTCTCAGGAGCAAAAAATGCAGCACTCCCCATTTTATGTGCGGGTTTGCTCACGGCTGACACGATCACTCTGAACAACGTTCCCCGCCTCAATGACATCTCGACAACACTCAAGCTGTTGGGTCAGATGGGCGTGCGCTGCGAGCGAGATGCGGGCAACACGGTCAGCATTACTGCTGACCAGCTCTCGGCACTTGAGGCGCCGTACGAGTTGGTCAAGACAATGCGCGCCTCGATTCTGGTGCTTGGCCCCTTGGTTGCTCGGTTTGGCGAAGCGCGCGTGAGCCTGCCTGGTGGTTGCGCAATCGGGCAGCGCCCGGTTGATCAGCACATACGCGGCTTAGCCGCGCTCGGGGCGGACATCCGCATCGAACATGGTTTTGTCATTGCAAAAGCCAAACGCTTAAAAGGTGCAGTCATTCGCACCGACATGGTGACGGTGACCGGAACTGAAAACTTGATGATGGCTGCCGTGCTCGCCGAAGGACAAACCGTCCTTGAGAACGCGGCACGCGAACCTGAGGTCGTCGACCTGGCAGAGCTACTGATCAAAATGGGTGCCCGCATCAAGGGGCACGGCACTGACCGCATCGTCATAGACGGAGTCGAGTCGCTCCACGGGGCAACACACAATGTCATCGCAGACCGAATTGAAGCGGGCAGCTTTCTTTGTGCGGTAGGCGCCGTTGGTGGTGACATCACCTTACGCCATGCCGCCCCCCAGGCAATGGGCGCGACGCTTGCCAAACTCTCCGAAGCCGGCCTTAGTATCACCTGCGGGGACGACTGGATCCAAGCTTCCATGGCGAAACGCCCACGTGCAGTCGATTTTCGTACACACGAGTATCCCGGCTTTGCCACAGACATGCAGGCTCAGCTTATGGCACTCAACACAATTGCCGAAGGCACCTCGGTGATCGTCGAGACGATTTTTGAAAATCGCTACATGCACGTTCAAGAGCTCTTGCGCCTGGGCGCCAACATCGATATCGATGGTCATACGGCGGTGGTGCGCGGTGTAAAAAAGCTCTCTGGTGCGACCGTCATGGCTACAGATTTGCGTGCGTCGGCCAGTCTGGTGATCGCAGGACTCGCGGCGGAGGGTGAAACGCTCGTTGAGCGAATCTACCACTTGGACCGTGGTTATGAGCGTATGGAACACAAACTTAGGGCCTTAGGCGCTAACATCGAAAGAATTACAAGTTGAAGGAAATCCCATGAGCTCGCAAGCGCTCGCTCGGCCACTGACAATGGCGCTCTCCAAAGGGCGCATTTTTGAAGAAACCCTGCCCCTTCTTGAGGCGGCGGGCATTCGCGTCAGCGAAAATCCCGAGCAATCCCGCAAACTCATCATTGCAACAAGCGATCCTAATCTGCGCTTGATTATCGTGCGTGCCTCGGATGTCCCCACCTACGTTGAGTATGGTGCTGCAGACCTTGGGATCGCCGGCAAAGACGTGTTGATTGAACATGCCGCACAGCACCCAGGGGGTCTTTACCAACCGATTGATCTGAACATCGCCAAGTGCAGATTGGCCGTGGCCGTGCGCAAAGGCTTTGATTACAGCGCAGCCGTGCACCAAGGGGCACGGCTGCGCGTCGCCACAAAATACACGCAGGCAGCGCGCGAGCACTTCGCCGCCAAAGGCGTCTACGTCGACCTCATCAAACTCTATGGCTCGATGGAGCTAGCGCCCCTTGTTGGCTTGGCCGATGCAATTGTCGATCTTGTCTCAACCGGTAACACCCTCAAAGCGAACGATCTCGTTGCGGTTGAGGACATTATGCCAATTTCATCAAGGCTCGTTGTCAACCGCGCCGCGCTCAAGACCCGCCATGCGCAGTTACAACCCCTCCTTGATGCCTTCGAACGCGCGAGCCGTAAGTAATCATGTCGACCATCACTAGGCTGCGCTCCAGCGCACCGGATTTCGAGTCCACCCTTAAAAAGCTGCTTGCGTTTGATGCAGACCAGGACGAGGCAATCGAAGCGGCGACCGCTCGCATTTTGCAGCGTGTGCGTCACGAAGGAGACGCCGCACTGCTTGAACTGACCAACCAATTTGATCAAGTCAATGCACCGAACATCGCAGCGCTTGAGATTCCCACCGAGCAGTGGAAGCAAGCGCTCACTGCGCTTCCTTCCACGCAAAGACAGGCACTCGAGGTTGCGGCGGAGCGTGTGCGGGCCTATCACCAGCATCAACGTCAAGAAAGCTGGTCTTACGTCGAACAAGATGGGACGCGACTTGGGCAGCAAATTACGCCCCTAGATCGAGTCGGTCTTTATGTGCCAGGCGGCAAAGCTGCCTACCCCTCTTCGGTGCTCATGAATGCGATTCCGGCCAAAGTGGCAGGGGTCACCGAAGTCATCATGGTCACGCCCACGCCCCACGGCCAGCGTAACGCCATGGTGCTAGCGGCAGCTGCTATTGCCGGGGTTGATCGTTGTTTTGCGATCGGTGGCGCCCAAGCGGTCGGCGCACTCGCCTATGGTACTGAAACCGTCCCTGCAGTCGACAAAATCGTCGGGCCGGGAAATGCCTACGTTGCAGCGGCCAAGCGACGTGTGTTCGGCACGGTTGGCATCGACATGATCGCCGGCCCAAGTGAAATTCTGATTATTTGTGATGGTAAAACGCCTGCGGACTGGATCGCAATGGATCTGTTTTCACAGGCGGAACACGACGAACTGGCTCAGGCAATCTTGCTCTGCCCAGATGCAGCGTATCTTGATGCAGTCGAGGCATCGATCAAGCGCCTGTTGCCAACCATGCCCCGTGCCGACATTATCCGCACGAGTCTGCGTGATCGCGGTGCACTGATTCATGTGCGCGACCTGGCCGAAGCTTGCGAGATTAGTAACCGTATCGCGCCCGAACACCTAGAGGTCTCAACCGAGCATCCGGAGGAGTGGCTGCCAAGTCTGCGCCATGCCGGAGCCATTTTTATGGGATCGCATAGTTCAGAGGCCCTCGGCGACTACTGCGCGGGCCCGAATCATGTCTTACCTACTTCACGCACCGCGCGATTCTCATCGCCTTTAGGGGTCTATGACTTCCAAAAGCGCTCGAGCTTGATCCATGTGTCAGCCGCTGGGGCGCAAACATTGGGCAAGATTGCCAACGAACTCGCGCTCGGAGAGGGTCTGTCTGCGCACGCAGCCAGCGCAAGTTTCCGCGTCACCGGCAAGTAAACGGCTTAGATCAGTCATAAACGGTCCAGACCGCCATACAATATCGAGTCCGACGACACGAGTACAAGACATGCGTACTGCAGAAATCACCCGCAACACCAACGAGACGCGTATTCGCGTAGCGATCAACTTAGATGGCACCGGCCGCCAAAAGCTAAATACCGGCGTGCCTTTTCTGGATCACATGCTTGACCAGATTGCACGTCACGGCTTGATCGATATGGAAGTCCACGCAGAGGGCGACCTACACATTGATGCGCACCACACGGTTGAAGACGTTGGGATTACGCTTGGGCAAGCAATCGCCAAGGCTGTGGGCGACAAAGCTGGTATCCGTCGGTACGGTCACGCTTATGTGCCACTCGACGAGGCGCTGTCGAGGGTAGTTGTCGACTTTTCTGGCCGTCCCGGTTTGCAGTTTCATGTTCCGTTCACCCGCGCACGTGTCGGTGACTTCGACGTGGATCTGACCATCGAATTCTTTCAAGGGCTCGTCAATCACGCTCTGTTAACGATGCATATCGATAACCTGCGCGGAGTCAACGCACACCACCAGTGCGAAACGATTTTCAAAGCGACTGGGCGCGCGCTACGTATGGCGCTCGAGCTTGACCCGCGCATTGCTGGCGTGGTCCCCTCGACCAAAGGCGTTCTGTAGCGTATGACTTCCATTGCCATCGTCGACTACGGCATGGGCAACTACCACTCTGTCGAACGGGCGTTGCGCCACGCAGCACCCGAGGCTGACATTCGCCTGTGCAAGCACCCTCAAGATATTGATGCGGCAGATCGGGTCGTGTTTCCCGGACAAGGCGCCATGACGGACTGCATGCGTACCTTGGACGAGGCGGGTTTGCGCGATGCGGTTGTTCGCGCTGCACACAACAAGCCTTTGCTGGGCGTTTGTGTGGGCGAACAAATGCTCTTTGAGCGCAGCGACGAAGGCAACACAACGAGCCTAGGAATCTTCAAAGGCGAGGTCAAGCGCTTCAAGGGGCCATTCTTTGCAGAACAGCTCGGCGATCAAACAGACCGCGCCAATCGACTAAAAGTGCCGCATATGGGTTGGAATCCTGTTCATCAGAAGCGCCCCCATGCGCTATGGTCTGGTATCCCAGACGCAACCCCATTTTATTTTGTACACAGTTACTATGCTGTACCCAGCGACGCTGCGCTGACAGTTGGCGAAAGTCAGTATGGTGTGCTGTTTACCTGCGCCGTCGCACACGAAAATATTTTTGCCGTACAGTTTCACCCCGAAAAAAGTGCTGATTTCGGTTTGCGTCTCTACCGTAATTTTGTAGACTGGAATCCTTAACCCAACGTTCACTTAATGACATGCTGCTGATCCCTGCAATTGACCTCAAAGACGGTCGCTGTGTAAGACTCCGCCAAGGCGACATGGAGGATGCGACCGTCTTCTCCGAAGACCCGGCCGCAATGGCAACCCACTGGTATGACCTAGGCGCGCGTCGCCTACACCTTGTGGATCTGAACGGTGCCGTTGCCGGAAAGCCTAAGAACGAGGCCGTGATCAAGGCGATCGTCAATTCAGTTGGCTCAGAAATGCCTGTGCAAATTGGTGGGGGCATCCGTGATCTCGATACGATTGAACGCTATCTAGATTTCGGTATCTCGTATGTCATTATTGGTACCGCTGCCGTCAAGAACCCCGGGTTTTTGCATGACGCGTGCGGCGCCTTCCCCGGAAGTATCATCGTCGGACTTGATGCGAAAGATGGCAAAGTTGCAACCGATGGCTGGAGCAAGCTGACCAAGCATGACGTCACGGATTTAGCTAAAAAATTCGAAGACTACGGTTGCGAAGCAATTATCTACACCGACATCGGTCGTGATGGCATGCTGAGCGGCGTCAATATCGAAGCGACGGTTCGCCTGGCTCAACACGTCCGCATCCCTGTGATTGCCTCAGGTGGGGTCACTGATTTGCGTGATATCGATGCGCTTTGCGCTGTCGAGGAAGAAGGTATCGAGGGCGCAATTCTTGGTCGCAGTATCTACGAAGGCACGCTAGATTTCGAAGCTGCGCAACAACGCGCTGACGAACTTTCACCATGACCATTGCTACGGCGCCGAGCGCGGTCAGCGGACTAACTCGTCGCATCATTCCTTGCTTGGACGTGACAGCAGGGCGTGTCGTTAAGGGCGTCAATTTTGTTCAACTCGTCGATGCCGGCGACCCAGTTGAGATTGCGCGTCGCTATAACGAGCAAGGTGCCGATGAACTCACGTTTTTAGACATCACAGCAACAAGTGACGGCCGTGATTTAATTTTGCCCATCATTGAACAAGTGGCTTCGCAAGTCTTCATCCCCCTCACCGTTGGGGGCGGCGTGCGACAAGTCAGCGATGTGCAGCGCTTGCTCAACGCAGGCGCAGATAAGATTTCAATGAATAGCGCTGCAGTGGCCAACCCTGACCTCGTGCGCGCGGCCTCGGATTATCACGGCTCGCAATGTATCGTTGTTGCGATCGACGCACGACGCGTCAAAGATGCACCCACACCAACCTGGGAAGTCTTCACCCACGGTGGTCGGAAGGGAACGGGCATTGACGCGGTCGCATGGGCACGCAAAATGGCGGAGTATGGCGCAGGTGAAATCTTGCTCACCAGCATGGACCGCGACGGCACGAAATCTGGTTTCGATCTAGAGCTCACTCGACAAGTGTCTGATGCGGTCGCTGTCCCCGTCATTGCTTCCGGTGGTGTCGGCACTTTGCAACACCTTGCCGATGGGGTAACGCTCGGCGGCGCGAGTGCAGTGCTGGCTGCCAGCATTTTTCACTACGGCGAATTCACCGTGCGCGAGGCAAAGGATTTCATGGCGTCACGCGGGATCCCCGTTAGGCGGATTTGATATGTCCACGCAGACAAACAACTCCGCTCTGCCCGCATGGCTGGCCGATGTGCACTTTGATGCACAAGGCTTAGTGCCCGCGATCGCTCAAGATGCTGTCAGTGGGCAAATCTTGATGGTGGCATGGATGAATGCTGACTCGCTCGCCGAAACGGCGCAAACGGGACGCGCCGTCTTTTGGTCACGATCGCGTAGCCGTCTATGGCGTAAGGGCGAAGAATCCGGTCATGTCCAGCGTGTGCTGGAACTGCGATTAGACTGCGATGCCGATGTGATTTTGCTTAAAGTTGAACAACTCGGTGGCATTGCCTGCCACACGGGTCGTGCGAGCTGTTTTTATCAACGGCTCGATTCGCATACCGATGCGTCAGGCACTAACATCCTCAAATGGGTTACCGTTGATCCGGTACTCAAAGACCCTGAGCTTATTTACAAATGACGACCGACACCCCAGAAGCAGTCCTTAAACGACTCGCAGACCTGCTTGAAACCCGACTGCCTAGCCGTGGTGGAGATCCCTCGACGTCCTACGTTGCCAAGCTTTTTTCAAAAGGGCCAGACGCAGCGCTCAAGAAAATCGGGGAAGAAGCAACCGAGCTCGTGATGGCGGCAAAGGATAAGCAAGGGGACCGGATCGTGGCGGAAATGGCCGATTTATGGTTTCATTGTCTAGTTGTACTGACAGAAAACGGCCTGCGTCCTGAGCTTGTCACAGCAGAGCTCGCTCGCCGCGAAGGACTGTCAGGGCTCGTCGAAAAAGCGAGTCGAGCGGAAAAATAGCCCCAAAAAGCGGGGCTTGTCATCAAAACTTTGGGCGACACAACGTATCATGAACGGACAGTGCATTTTTTGTAAGATCGTGGAGGGCAGCATCCCGGCTAAAATTGTTTACCAGGATGAGGATTGTGTGGTTTTTCATGACATCAACCCGGCTGCACCTGTACATTTGCTAATGGTTCCACGTAAGCATGTCGTATCGATGCAGGATATTCTGCCCGAAGATGTGTCATGGTTAGGTAGAATGTTAACTAAGGTTCCCCGAATCGCCATCGAAAATGGCTGCAATCCGGGGCCGGCGGGAGGATTTCGTCTAACGACGAACGCTGGCATTGAGGGCGGACAAGAAGTTCCTCACCTTCATTTTCATATTTTAGGTGGCAGCCGACCCTGGAAGGGTCAGAAAGCTACAACAGTCTAATTCGGAGAGTTGATCATGGGTAGTTTTAGTATTTGGCACTGGTTAATTGTGCTCGTTATCGTGGCACTGATTTTCGGCACAAAGAAAATTCGCAATATTGGCGCTGACCTTGGTGGCGCAGTAAAAGGTTTCAAAGAAGGCATGAAGGATCCGAACGCCAAGGAAGCCGACGCAACTGCGCCCGCTGAAGCAGCACCGGCGCAACGTGTTGCCTCGAACGAAACAGTAGATGTGCAGGCCAAAGAAAAATCCAGCACCCATTAATTTCAGCTGGATCGCCCCGCAAGGGGCTACTTTGGTACACAGAACATGTTTGATGTCAGCTTTACTGAACTACTCGTAGTCGGGGTCGTGGCGCTCGTCGTCATCGGTCCTGAACGTCTTCCTAAAGTGGCGCGCACACTCGGGCATCTCGTGGGTCGTGCGCAACGCTATGTGAGTGACGTCAAGTCAGATATTCAACGGGAAGTTGAACTCGATGAGCTGCGCAAACTAAAAGACCAAATGCAAGATGCTGCACAAACCGTGCAGAACAGCTTGCAGAGCACAAGTGATGCGCTGACCAAGCCCTTGGAAGCGCTTGAGCAAAATACAATGTCCACCTTCAAAGAAGCAACATCAAGCTTCAAGGAAGCGACATCCTTCGACACCACGGCTACAGACACAGTATCGAAAGAGGCGGTCACAGAGGCCGCCGCGGACGGCCCTGTCCTAATTGACTCAACGGCGAACCAACCTAACAACACACACGCGACATCAATGGCGAACGCCGAGGCAGTCTCAAGCGAAGCAGCAGCAATGACACCCGAGGCAGCGCTTGCGAACGCGTCACAAACACCTGAACTCTCTGGGCTCTTTGACGCCCCAGTGCAAACAGAAATCGAAATTGCTAGCACCGCTGACTTTGAGGCTGCCGCCCGTAAAGCGCAAGCTGCTGAGAAAGTGCTAGCTAACGCACCGACTCCGGTCACCCCCACGTCGGGATCAAAATCTTGAGCACTACAGAAAAAACCACAGAGCCCGGCGAACAAAACGAAAGCTTTATGTCGCACCTGATTGAGCTGCGCTCGCGCCTGTTGCGCGCGGTTGGCACAATCGTCGTCATCTTTTTTATATTATTTCTTTACCCAGGCGCGTCCGATATCTACGATCTGCTCGCAGCGCCTATGCTGGCCTCCCTGCCGCAAGGTACGCGCATGATTGCAACGGGCGTCATCACCCCCTTCATGGTCCCGGTCAAAGTCACAATGATGGCAGCATTTGTGATCGCTTTGCCGGTCGTGTTGTATCAAGTTTGGGCCTTTGTCGCGCCAGGGCTATACAAGCACGAGCAAAAACTGGCCTTGCCACTGATTGTCTCGAGCTCGCTGCTATTTCTAGCAGGCATGGCCTTCTGTTACTTCGTTGTCTTTAAAACAATCTTTAGCTTCATTGCTTCGTTTGCACCCCAGTCGATCACGCCTGCGCCGGATATCGAGGCTTACCTGACCTTCGTGATGACGATGTTTTTGGCTTTCGGGATCACTTTTGAGGTTCCCGTTGCAGTTGTATTGTTGGTCAGGATGGGAATTGTGACCATCAAGCAGCTAAGCGATGCTCGCGGTTATGTTGTGGTTGGAGCCTTCGTCATCGCAGCGGTGGTCACACCACCTGATGTGGTCAGCCAATTCCTGCTGGCCGTCCCGCTCTGCATTCTTTACGAAATCGGGCTGTTGGTTGCCCGAGGGATCAAACCCCGCAAGGAAGAGGAAAAGACTACAACACCTGAGTCCACAAGCTGAAAACGGCCTGTCGTCAAAAATTTCTTACGATAAATCTCTTGTTGTCTTAGTATTTAAGGTATATCTTTTAGATCTCTAAATTCTATTTGATATGAATCGTTCACATGGTTATGCCCATTTTGACGCAACCTCTCGAACCTTAAAGGGATCATCGTGCTCGCTCATCGTCTTAAACAAGCCCGTCTCCGCGCCGGCTTGTCACAGGAAAAACTCGGCAAACTCGCTGGCATCGACCCCATGTCCGCCAGCGCGCGCATGAATCAGTATGAACGCGGCAAACACTCGCCCGACTACCAGCTGATGTGTCGTGTGGCAGAAATCTTGAATATGCCTGTCAGCTGGTTCTACACCGCTGATGATGAACAGGCACGCCTTCAAGAGATTTTCTATCATCTTGACGCCAACACCCGACGCCCTCTGCTGACGCAAGCCGAAGCGCTTATCGCTGCGAATCCGCCAAGTAATAGTCACACGGGTTCGGGCACAGCTCAGATAACACCTGCGGCCTGATCGAGATTACTGGTCTATTGCGGCCGAACAGGCCGCAAGCCAGCAACCACAGCTAGGCTCTGCATTTTTCCGTTCCGGTAAACACCTAGCTCGATCTTTTCGCCCGGTTCTTTCGCGGCAATTCGCGCCATCAACTTAGGCGTATCCCCGACAGGACTGCCGTCCATCGTCTGGACGATGTCGCCCACGCGCAGCCCACCCTTGGCCCCCGGACCATCGCGCAACAGTCCCGCAATAATGACTCCTGTGGGCCGCTCTAAACCGAACGCTCGCGCAAGTTCGGCCGTCATGTCCTGTGGCTCTATACCTAACCAACCTCGCTTGACGTGCCCATAGGCAATAATTTGCTCTAGGACCTTTTGCGCTGCGCTCGCGGGAATCGCAAACCCTATTCCAAGAGACCCGCCCGTCTTGGAATAAATCGCGGTATTGATCCCAACCAGGCGGCCCAGTGTATCGATGAGCGCCCCGCCAGAGTTGCCGGGGTTAATCGCCGCATCCGTTTGAATAAAATTTTCGTACGTGTTGATGCCTAGCCCCTGACGACCAAGTGCAGAGACGATCCCCATCGTGATGGTCTGACCGACGCCAAAGGGGTTTCCGATCGCCAACACAACATCACCGACACGCGGCATGTCATCAACCAAGAAGTTTAAGGCTTGCAGCCCGGTCAGTTCGACCTTCAACACCGCAAGGTCTGAGTCTGGGTCAACACCGATTACCTTCGCGCTTGCCTGACGACCATCATGCAGCCCCACCACAATCTCGTCGGCACCATTGATCACGTGAAAATTCGTTAGCACATGTCCACTCGCCGACATTACCACGCCTGATCCAAGGCTCGTTGTTTGCTGCTGTTGCTTGTAGCCTGGCATCTGCTCGAAAAACTTTCGCAACACAGGATCTGGCGGCAACACAATTCGTGGACCCACAATGCGCTTCGTTGTATGGATATTGACGACAGCAGGCGCTGCTCGGGCGACCGCCTCAGAATATGAACCAGGTGCTGCGCCTGCCGGCGCGGGCTGGCTAACAGGCAAAAGAGCCGTCGAGGCCCCAGAAACGCTCTGTTTATCCGAGCGCGTTAGCCAATCCGGGCGTAAAGTCACCACCACGAATAAAATCGCTAAACAAACGGTTACTGCTTGAGTAAAAATCAGCCAAATTCGACGCATTTTGTTTTCAGGAAAATTATGACTTCTGTCTCGACTCGCGAGCTCTGTGCTTGGTTAGACACCACACTCAACGCCGCGTCATTCAAAGACTATTGCCCAAATGGTCTGCAGGTTGAGGGTCGTGGACAAGTGTCCCATATTATCGCGGGCGTGACCGCAAGTCAGGCGTTGATCGAGGCTGCTATTGAGCGTGGTGCCCATGCCTTACTCGTGCACCATGGTTGGTTTTGGCGCGGTGACGATCCACGCGTACGCGGCACGTTGCGCACGCGGCTTGCCGCACTCCTCGCAGCAAACATCAATTTAATCGCATACCACCTGCCCCTTGATGCCCATCCAACGCTAGGCAATAACGCACAACTTGCCTCGCGCTTAGGTCTGGTTGCAGACCGGGACCCCTCAAACCTCATTTGGCTGGGCTCCATGCCTGGGGCCACGACGCTCGGGCAGGTGGCGAAACAAGTCGCGACGCAGTTGGGTCGTGAACCACTTCTCGTGGGCGCAGTCGATCAGCCCGCTCGGACCATCGCTTGGTGCACAGGCGCAGCACAAGGGATGTTTAGTGAAGCAATTGATGCGGGTGCTGACCTTTTCATCACTGGGGAAGTCTCAGAGCCCACCGTGCATCTCGCCCGGGAGTCGGGTGTCGGGTTTATCGGCGCCGGGCATCATGCAACCGAACGCTACGGCGTTCAGGCACTCGGTCAGGCAGTCCAACAGCAGTTTGGCGTTAAGGTTGACTTTATAGACATCGACAACCCGGTTTAATTCGCTTATTTTTTGAGCGAATCACGGATCTCACGTAGTAAAAGCACGTTCTCCGGCACTGGCGGCGGAGCCGCTTCCAGATCCATCTTCTTGCGCGCGGTGTTGATCGCTTTCACCATCCAAAAGATCACAAACGCGAGCAAAATAAAGTTGATCACAATGGTTAAAAAGTTGCCCCAAGCAAAAATCGTCGCGCCCGCCTTGGTCAGATCAGCATACGTTTCTGGCCCGGCATAGCCCGCCGGACGCGCTAACACGACAAACTTATTACTGAAGTCCATCGAGCCGCCAACCAAAAAGTTGACGATTGGCATCACGATATCCTTAACGAGGGAGTCGACGATTTTGCCAAACGCTGCCCCCACAATAACGCCGATTGCAAGGTCAACAACGTTGCCACGCACCGCAAACTCACGGAATTCCTTAAATATCCCGCGCGATTCCTTCAAAATCTCTTTGCCTTGAATCATTTCTCTTTCCCCTACTGTGAGTCTGCGTTCGCTAGCGCTATAATAAGGGGTTAATTTAAGTTGCGGCAACTGCTTTAAAGCGATCCCAACGGGACAACCCCAGCAAAGACGTCTTCAAACATTGCCACAATGAACTAGTCTGCAATGTGTTGGCTCAAACACATTGGCTGCGATAAGGATAGAAGATGAGTCACGATTCGATTGTTCACGATGACGAGGGTGCGGTACCTCCAACCCTGCCGTCAGATCCCTCACGTCGCTTCTGGATCGGCACCACCTGTGCCGTTGGCGGAGCGGCTGGAGCGGCACTAGCCGTCCCATTTGTCAGCACTTTTGCGCCCAGCGAAAAAGCTCGCGCAGCGGGTGCCCCGGTCGAAGTGGACGTGAGCACCCTTGCACCGGGCGAAATGCGCACGGTCGAATGGCGCGGCAAGCCGGTTTGGATTATCAACCGCACCAAAGAACAACTTGGCTCGCTCAAGCAAAACGATGCTGAGCTCGCAGATCCGAAATCATTGCGTCCTGGCTTCACGCCTCCTTACGCAAAGAACGAGTGGCGCTCGCGCAAGCCAGACCTTTTCGTTGCCGTTGGTATCTGCACGCATTTGGGCTGCTCGCCGACTCCAAAGTTTGCAACGGGCCCGCAGCCTAGCCTGCCCAATAATTGGGACGGCGGGTTCTTGTGCCCATGCCACGGATCAACCTTCGATATGGCCGGACGCGCGTACAAAAACAAGCCCGCACCGGACAACCTCGAAGTGCCTCCATACCAATACCTGAGCGATACCCGCATCATTATTGGTGTCGACGAGAACAACAAGGCCTAACCCGCCCCCTGAACCACACCGCATAACGCGATACTGATTAAAGTAAAAGGAGCCGTTTCATGGCTGGCGAAAAATCCGTCGAAACGACCGGACTGTTAGGCTGGATAGACCGTCGCTTTCCGTTGACATCAACTTACAAAGCGCATCTGTCTGAATACTACGCACCGAAGAACTTCAACTTTTGGTATTTTTTCGGCGCCCTATCGCTTGTAGTGCTTGTACTTCAAATCGTGACAGGCATTTTCCTGGTTATGCACTACAAGCCAGATGCACAGTTCGCCTTCCAGTCAGTTGAGTACATCATGCGCGAAGTGCCCGGCGGATGGTTTATCCGTTACATGCACTCAACCGGCGCGTCGATGTTTTTCGTTGTCGTGTACCTACACATGGTACGCGCTCTGATTTATGGCTCCTACCGCAAGCCGCGCGAGCTGGTCTGGATTTTCGGCGTCGGGATTTTCCTGTGCCTGATGGCTGAAGCCTTCTTCGGCTACCTCCTGCCATGGGGTCAGATGTCGTTCTGGGGCGCGCAAGTTATCGTGAACCTGTTTTCAGCGATTCCCTTCATCGGACCTGAGCTCTCAATCTGGATTCGCGGCGACTACGTTGTGTCAGATGCCACACTGAATCGCTTCTTTGCCTTCCATGTCATAGCAATTCCGCTGGTCTTGCTGGGTCTAGTGGCTGCCCACGTCGTCGCATTGCACGAAGTGGGCTCCAACAACCCCGACGGCGTCGACATCAAAGCGAAAAAAGACAAGTTCGGCCGCCCTTTAGATGGAATTCCATTCCACCCGTACTACACCGTACACGACATCATGGGGCTTGCAGGCTTCCTGATTATCTTCATGGCCATTGTTTTCTTTGCGCCAGAGATGGGGGGGTACTTCCTCGAGTTCAATAACTTCATCCCGGCCGATCCGCTTAAGACGCCTCTGCACATTGCTCCAGTCTGGTACTTCACACCCTTCTACTCAATGCTGCGTGCAACCACCGATGACTTCACTTGGGTCTTGGCTGGGGCCGCTGTGTTGGCTGCGATCGTGTTGTTCCTGCGCGTCAAAGGCATCATGAAACTGATTGCCCCAGTCGTACTGATCGCCGTGGCTGTGTTGCTGCGCGTTATTGACGCCAAATTCTGGGGTGTGGTCGCCATGGGCGGCGCCGTTGTCTTATTGTTCTTCCTGCCCTGGCTCGATTACAGCCCGGTCAAGTCCATCCGCTACCGTCCAAGCTGGCACAAGACACTCTACGGCATCTTCTTTGCGAACTTTATCGTGTTGGGCTACCTCGGTACCCAGGCACCCACAGACATTTTCAACCTGATGTCGCAAATCGGCACGCTCATCTATCTGGCATTTTTCTTCCTGATGCCAATCTGGAGCCGCCTGGGCACGTTCAAGCCGGTCCCAGACCGTGTCACGTTCCACGCACATTGAGCCTAACTTTAATTACGGAATGACCATGATCAAGAAGCTGCTTTGTGCTCTTGCCCTAGTAATCACCTGCTCTGGTGCACACGCTGCCGGTGGCGAGTTCCCTCTCGAACAAGCGCCTAACCGTATTAGCGACCTCGCCGCTCTGCAAAACGGTGCCAAGCTATTCGTCAATTATTGCTTAAACTGCCACAGTGCCTCTGCGATGCGCTACAACAAACTCAAGGATATTGGTCTGACCGACCAGCAAATCCGCGAAAGCTTGTTGTTCACTGGAGAGAAAGTTGGCGATTTGATGATGGGCTCAATATCGGCCAAAGACGGAAAGATGTGGTTCGGTGCCACCCCACCCGATTTGTCGGTTATGGCAAGAGCAAAATCCATCAACGCCGGTCCGACAGGATCAGATTACATCTACACCTACCTGCGTACGTATTACAGAGACACAAGCAAAGCGACAGGCTGGGACAACCTTGCGTTTCCGAATGCAGGTATGCCGCACGTACTGTGGGACCGTCAAGGACCGCGTGAGCTGACCACAACAGTGGTGCACCAGACACCTGCCCAATCCGGTAAGCCTGCAGGTTGGGAACGAATCGTTACAACGTTCGATGCAAGTGGTTACGCAACCTCAAAAGTTGAGCCTCTGGCTAACTTCCGCGGTAAGGCAAGCGTGGATCATAAGTTCAAGTCGCTCGAGCCACAGCGCACCGCCGCCTACGACAGCGATATCGCTGACTTGACAGCATTCTTGACCTGGATGTCTGAGCCTATCCAACAAACACGCAAGCAAATCGGCGTGTGGGTCTTGCTCTTCCTGGCCCTGTTCTTTGTGATTGCTTGGCGCCTGAACGCTTCGTTCTGGAAGCACGTTAAGTAAGTTGTTTTTTCGGGCCAGCGTCTGCTCGACGTAGACGCTGGCCTTTCGCTTTTATCCGCATTCATTTTTAGGACGGAAATCCATCATGATGGTCCTTTACTCCGGAACCACCTGCCCATTTTCACATCGCTGCCGCTTTGTGTTGTTCGAAAAGGGTATGGATTTTGAAATCCGCGACATTGACTTGTACAACAAGCCAGAAGATATCGCGGTCATGAACCCTTACGGCCAGGTACCTATTTTGGTCGAACGCGATCTGATTCTGTATGAGTCGAACATCATCAATGAATACATCGACGAGCGCTTTCCACACCCACAGTTGATGCCTGCGGACCCAGTGATGCGTGCGCGTACTCGCTTGTTTTTGTATAACTTTGAAAAAGAACTCTTCATTCACGTTGCTGCGCTTGAGGACCGTGCGATACGCGGCGACGAAAAGCGTCTGAATGTGGCGCGTGCTGCTGTTCGTGACCGTCTGTCACAACTCGCACCACTGCTGCTCAAGAACAAATACATGCTTGGCGAAGAGTTCTCAATGCTTGACGTGGCAATGGCTCCTTTGCTCTGGCGCCTGGACCACTATGGTATTGAGTTGCCGAAAACTGCAGCGCCGATCCAAAAGTACGGCGAGCGTATTTTTTCACGCCCTGCGTATATCGAAGCGTTGACACCGTCCGAGAAGGTGATGCGCCGCTAATTGCGGGGCAACCCCTTCGAACGCGATATCACCGCACACCGTAATGGCTGAAACCTCCACAAAACCGTACATGATTCGTGCCCTGCACGAGTGGTGTACGGACAATGGTTACACACCACATATTGTGGCCCGTGTAGATAGCAATACCCTAGTACCGCCCGCACATGTGCGGGATGGTCAAATCACTTTAAACATTGGTTCGCTTGCGACAAATCGTTTGGTGCTCGGTAATGATGCCATTGAATTTCAAGCTCGATTTAGCGGTGTGACCGAGAATCTTTACGTGCCTGTTGCGGCAGTCACGGCAATCTACGCGCGCGAGACGGGTGCTGGGATGGGTTTTGAAGTCGAGCAAAGCGCAGAACTGACGGCACAAGCTCCAGCTGCGGCGAAACCTGTAGCCGTAGAGCCCACTAAGGCTAGCGATGCCTCAACACCATCGCCGGACCCCAAGAAGCCCAGACTGACCGTTGTGAAATAGGCACGTATTAACAACATTTGCATCGAACAACCTAGTCCGAGCAAATCATTTATAATTCGTGCCGCTTTAGAATAAAAGCAAAATGCCGGAGTAGCTCAGTTGGTAGAGCAGCTCACTTGTAATGAGAAGGTCGAGGGTTCGATTCCTTTCTCCGGCACCAAATCAAACGGGCTGCTCCACGCAAGTGAAGCAGCCCGTTTTCTTTTAGTGCTAATTAAAAGTCTAGGCTAATGTGTCTGACCAAATATTTTTGGCCCAGCCCCATGCATAGGTACCCTCGAGCGCTGTTGGCGCCGTTGATACACCACCTGAGCCAGCAACCGTTTTAAACGTTTTTTCGGCGGCAACGTATTGATGCACACTGGCAACGTGAACCACATCGGTCGCGCTCACAAAGCTGTAGCAGGTGTTGGTCAACACAGGTTGCGGATTGATTGCAATCCCTGCCAACTCAGCAACGATGGCCGCAGCAGTCACTTTCGCATGCTGATTCGCCATATGCCCTGACTTAGGCATCAGCGGCGCGACCTGAATCGAATCACCAATAATATGTATATCCTTGGCTTTTGTTGATTCAAAGTTCAGGTAGTTGACTGTCGACCAGCGTCCGTTCGCATCTGCTAGCCCCGCTTTCACGACAAGATCTCCGGCGCGCATTGGCGGCAATACATTCAATACATCTGCTTTGATGTCGTCCTGTACATCAAGCTTAATCGTACGGGTCTTAGCATCGACACCCGTCACGTTGTGCTCAGGCCTGTATTCGATCATGCCTGGATACATCTTGGCCCATGCCTCTTTAAAGAGCTTGCCTTTTGAAATCACATCCTGGTTTGCATCGAGTATCAGCACTTTAGACTTTGGCTTGTGTTGCTTTAAATAACTGGCAACCTGGCAAGCACGCTCATAAGGTCCCGGTGGGCAACGATATGGCGCGAGAGGAATTGAAATAGCAAATACACCGCCATCTTTCATGTCGGCGATCTGCTTGTGTAACGCAACAGTCTCTGGACCCGCCTTCCACGCTTGTAACGTCACACCGGCCTTGTTCGCCGCCTCAAGCCCCTCGACCTTATCCATCATCATGCCAATGCCTGGGGACAGTACAAGCTTGTCGTACTTAACCGTCTTGCCCGATGCGAGCAAAACAGTTTTTTTCTGTCCATCAATACTCGCGACAGCGTCTTTGACCATCTTCACGCCGTGATTCTTCTCTAAACCAGCATAGGGTGTGGTGATGTCTGCGATCTGACGCGATCCACCAACAACTAAGTTAGACATCGGACATGAAATAAATTGGGCGTTTGGCTCAATCAAGGTGACTTGGGCAGTGTTGTTTGAAAGCATGCGCAAGTACTTAGCCGTCGTTGCCCCGCCATAACCAGCACCCACAACAACAATCTGTGCCGACTTCAGCGTGTTGGCGCGCACCTGCGTATTCACGCCCATTGCGAGTCCGGCTACTGCGGCTGTTTGACTCAGAAAAATTCGACGATTCATTGTTGTCTCCTTAGTTCTTCTTGCCGAGTACATCGGCAATGATTTTCAACTGTTCGTCGGTGTAGCCTTTTGCAAGCTGGTGCATGATCGTTCCTGTGCGAGCCCCTGTCTTGTAGGCTTGCAGTTGTTCATACATGACAGAGCTTGAGAGTTGGTTGATCACAGGCATTGTGGCGCCCGGTGCGCTCACACCGTTCGTGCCATGACAGTTGGCACACGTCGCCGCCAAACTTTGAGCGTATAGCCGCTGCGCTTGAATATCTTGGGCGGACGCTGTCGCCGCAAATATTGCGGCGGCAATCCCCGCAGCAAGCAGTCCCTTTTTTAATGACATTTTTTCCATGGTGGCCTGTCTCCTAATTTTTGTACTTAATTGTTAATGATCGTGCGAGCGTATTGTTCAAGCAATTGATACTTACCCTCGAACTTATTACACGCCGTGTGTCTTAAACCACTGCAGACACTTTTCCCAACCGTCTTTCGCTGGGCCTGCTTGGTACGTTGCACGGTAATCCGCGTGGAAGGCGTGCGGTGCATCTGGATAAATTTCGAACCGTGATCCTGCTGCTGCCTTGTTGTCTTTCGCAGCGGCGAGTGCCTTCTTCATTAGGTCTACTGTATCCAGTCCAATGCCTGTGTCTTTACCGCCATAAAGACCCAATACCGGTGCCTTTAATTGGTTAGCCAAATCAACCGGATGTGCTGGGAAGTTTTCACTTTTATCGCCGACAAGTCTGCCGTACCAGGCAACGCCTGCCCGCACCTGCGGCAGATTGGCGCATGCCAGCCAGGTAATTCGTCCACCCCAACAAAAGCCCGTCATACCAACACGTGCTAAGTCTCCCCCTTTTTGGCCCGCCCATTTAAGCGCGACACTGATATCGCCCATCACTTGTTTATCTGGCGTCTTCCCGACAATTTGCGTCATGATTTCGGCCATTGTCCCAAGAGCGGTAGGATCTCCTGCTCGTGTAAAAAACTCTGGTGCGATAGCTAGGTAGCCCAGCTTTGCAAATCGTCGCGCAACGTCAGCGATGTGTTCATGCACACCAAAAATTTCGCTGGCAATAACAACGATCGGTAATTTACTCGCACTTGTCTTTGGTCTGGCTACGTAGGCGTACAGCTCAGTGTCGCCATCTTTGATGGCCTCTTCACCGGCCTCGATACCATCAAAATTCGTTTGAATGACTTGAGCGAACGTAGGCTCTGCAACCGATGCAAACCCTAAACAAGCTGTTGCAGCGGTAGTGTTACGCAAGAACTCCCGCCGGGAGCGAGTTCGTTGGCCTGCCAGGGCCTCAATATCTTTAATCTGATCTGAACGCATGTCCTCTCCACTAAACAAAATATATTTCAGTCGCTTGAGCTAACCCGCACTAAGCAATTTCTTAATAGGTTTTACCCTAGGGTGTGTCTCACTATCGACTACTTTA
>CAMCWG010000015.1 GCA_945882005.1 Bordetella parapertussis | reverse complement strand
ATCAACGCATGAGCCTCACAAACGACTGGGTATTTACAACAGCTTTGGTGATCGGGGCCTACCTCCTTGGTTCCATCCCCTTTGCTGTCGTTGTCAGTAAGCTGTTTGGGCTGGCGGATCCCCGGTCTTACGGCTCGGGCAATCCCGGTGCCACCAATGTACTGCGCACCGGAAATAAGGCTGCAGCCCTCCTCACTCTTGTCGGCGATGCGGCCAAAGGCTGGTTCGCCGTCTGGTTAGCACAAGCCCTCGTGCAAGACCCCACCACAATTGCGTGTGTCACCCTGGCAGTCTTTCTCGGGCACCTGTACCCTCTGTTTCTGGGTTTCAAAGGCGGTAAAGGGGTAGCAACTGCTTTTGGCATCCTGATCGCTGTTCAACCTCTCATGGCCTTAGTCACTGCGATCGCGTGGCTTGGCACAGCAGTCATTTTTCGTTATTCATCTCTGGCGGCTATTGTCAGCGCGATCCTGGCTCCAGCCACTTATATCCTAGCGGGACAGTATTTTTGGCAGGCCAATTTACCCATGAGCCTTGCAATATCTGCCATGGGTTTGTTACTGCTCTACCGCCATCGGGCAAACATTAGCCGCCTGCTTCAAGGAACTGAGCCACGCCTAGGTTCAAAAAAAGCTGCTAAATAGTCGCGAGATCCCAGCGTGGACGCACGTCAAAGCCGTGAGCGTGTGCAGCCTGCATATCCACGAGCCCTTTGGACACGCGCTGAGCAGCCGCGAACGCGATCATGGCGCCGTTGTCCGTGCAAAACTCGAGCGGCGGGAAGAACACCTGTGCCCGTTTCTTTGCCAAGCGCTGCGCAAGCCGCTCTCGAAGTAGTCGATTGGCGCCCACGCCACCCGATACAACGAGTCTCGTGAGGCCAGTCTGCTCGAGGGCAGAGACCGATTTCGAAACCAGTACATCGACAATCGCGGCCTGTGTCGCTGCCGCAAGGTCAGCCCGAACGGTTTCGCCAAGCTGTCCCTCCACAGGCTGCGCATCCCGCAGACGCGTCAGCACCGCAGTCTTGAGCCCACTAAAACTGAAATCCAAATTATGGCTGTGCAACATGGGGCGCGGTAGGCTAATGCGCTCAGGGTCACCGTCCTCTGCGAGCCGCGCGAGCGCCGGCCCACCGGGGTAGCTCAAACCGAGCAGCTTGGCCGTTTTGTCGAAGGCCTCACCAGCAGCATCGTCCAGCGTCTCGCCAAGCAGCGTATAGGCGCCGACATCATCGACGCGCATTAACTGGGTATGACCACCCGATACCAGTAGTGCAACGAACGGAAACTCGGGACACGGATCCGCCATACGAGGTGACAGCAAGTGTCCCTCAAGGTGATGGATTGGAATAGCCGGTAAATTAAGGGACCAAGCAATTGACTGCGCCACACTTGCTCCAACCAACAAGGCACCAGCAAGCCCCGGTCCAGCCGTATACGCGACCGCTTCAACATCCGACAGCGCATGCCCAGCCTGCTCAAGCACAGTGCGCGTAAGAGGTATCACGCGACGCACGTGATCGCGCGAAGCAAGCTCCGGCACAACGCCGCCGTACGCAGCATGCATCGCAACCTGGGTATGCAGCGCGTGAGAAAGCAAACCGCGCTCGGTGCACACAAGCGCCACACCGGTTTCATCACACGAACTTTCAAACCCAAGAATAATCATCGCGTCAACGCTGCCCAACTACTAGTGATCAACGCCCTTGGAAGCCAGATACTCTTCGTAAGGACCACGATAATCCGTGACTTCGCCAGTCGACTGAATTTCCCAGACGCGCGTCGCCAACGCAGAGACAAACTCGCGATCATGCGACACAAACATTAACGTGCCTTTGTACTTATCCAGCGCGAGCTGCAAAGACTCAATCGATTCCATATCCAGGTGGTTAGTGGGCTCGTCAAGCAGCATGACGTTATGCCGCTTGAGCATCAGGCGACCAAAGGTCATACGGTTTTTCTCACCACCAGACAGCACGCATGGCGCTTTGGGCAAATCATCTGCTGAAAACAGCAAGCGCCCCAAGACCGAGCGAATGGACTGATCGTCATCACCTGGCTGGCGATAATGCGTCATCCATTCAAACAGGTTGCTATCTTTATCGGTAAATAACTCGGACACGTCTTGTGCCATGTAACCGATATCCGCATTCTCCGACCATTTAACCGTACCTTTGTCCGGCGCAAGATCAAGAGCAAGCATACGCAGCAGTGTCGTCTTACCGACGCCGTTCGCACCAATAATTGCAATTTTCTCACCGGCCTCGACCATGGCAGAAAAAGGCTTGATGACAGGAGCATCAAACGCTTTGGCTACATGTTCCAAGGTCACGGCTTGGCGATGCAAAATCTTGAGTTGCTCAAAGCGAATGAACGGGTTTTGACGCGAGGACGGTTTCACCTCAATCTGCGAAGACTTCAGACGGTCAATCTGCTTCAGACGTGAGGTAGCCTGACGTGCCTTCGACTTGTTAGCTGAAAAGCGCCGCACAAAGTCTTGTAGCTCGGTCACACGTTCTTTCGCTTTCGCGTTTGCACTTGAAACACGCTCCCGCGCCTGCGTCGAAGCCAACATGTAATCATCGTAATTACCTGGATAGACCCGCAGCTCGCCAAAATCGAGATCAGCCATGTGGGTGCAAACCTGGTTCAAGAAATGTCGATCGTGGCTGATGATGATCATCGTGCTCTGATAACCGTTGAGCACATCCTCAAGCCAGCGAATCGTATTAATGTCAAGGTTGTTGGTTGGCTCATCGAGCAGTAAAACGTCTGGATTTGAAAACAGCGCTTGGGCGAGCAACACGCGCAGCTTCCAACCTGGCGCGATTTCACGCATAGGTAATTGATGCTGCTCGACCGGGAACTCCAATCCAAGCAACAATTCGCCCGCGCGGGCTTCGGCCGTGTAGCCGTCGTACTCAGCAAACTTCGCTTCCAGATCGGCCGCGCGCATGTAATCTTCATCGCTGGCGTCAGCGTTCGCGTAAATCGCATCGCGCTGTGTCATGGCTTCCCACATTTCTGTGTGACCCATGAGTACGACATCCAGCACGCGCTGATCTTCAAAGGCAAACTGATCCTGACGCAGCTTACCTAAACGCAAGCCGGGTTCAAGGTGGACATTACCGACGGTCGAATCAAGATCTCCGCCAATAATTTTCATCAAAGTGGACTTACCCGATCCATTTGCGCCGATCAGGCCATAGCGGTTGCCCTCGCCAAACTTGACGTTCACGTTTTCAAAAAGTGGCTTGGGTCCAAACTGTATTGCAAGGTTTGATGCTGTTATCACGGTAGGCTGCTTATGTAAATAATGCGGTTACATCTTGATAGATATGTTTTCAGTGTAACAACTCGGATAAATCGGCCTATTTTTACCCTCACCTGCCTATCATGCGACGGGACTGCTTTTGAGCATGTCTCGATCACACAATACGAGGAGAAAAACTTGGAATCGCTGACTATTTTATTTCACACACTGGGGGGCTTCGTCTGGGGCCCGGTCTTACTTATCCTGTTGGTCGGCACAGGATGCTACCTCACCATACGACTAGGGGCATTGCAAATCCGACTGCTGCCCGAAGCACTGCGTATGGCTTTTTCACCAAAGAGACACCCCGACATGCCTGGGGACATCTCGCAGTTTCAATCCCTGATGACAGCCCTTGCGGCAACGATCGGCACAGGAAACATTGCAGGTGTCGCCACAGCGGTCGTTTTGGGCGGTCCAGGCGCAATTTTCGGGATGTGGCTAAGCGCCTTCTTTGGAATGGCCACCAAGTACGCAGAGGGCTTATTAGCCGTCAAATATCGCGTCAAAGAGGCTGATGGAACCATGTCAGGCGGTCCGATGTATTACATCGCGAATGGTCTGAAAATGAAATGGCTCGCTGTTTGCTTTGCCGTATTTGGGATGATTGCTGCGCTAGGCACCGGTGCCTCGGTGCAATCTAACTCGCTGGCGCAATCCGCACACGCGAGCTTCGGAATGCCGGGTTGGCTCACTGGCGTCATCCTGACCTCCATTACAGCGCTGGTGATCCTAGGGGGCATCAAAAGCATCGCGCGCGTCACCGCCGTGATTGTGCCTTTTATGGCTGCAACCTACTTGCTAGGTGGCTTGGCAGTGATCGTTTCAAACATTGACGCACTGTTTCCAGCGCTTGCCGTGATTTTCCAAGATGCGTTCACTGGGCAAGCCGCTGCAGGGGGTGCGATTGGTACGGTCATCCGCTACGGCGTTGCACGGGGTGTGTTTTCAAACGAAGCTGGGTTGGGCACTGCCCCCATCGCCGCCGCAGCCGCCAAAACCGACCAGCCAGTCAAGCAGGCACTGGTATCCATGACAGGAACCTTTATCGACACAATCATTGTTTGCTCGATCACCGGGATCGTCTTGGTGATGGGTGGTCAATACCAGTCAGGCACAACCGGCGCAGCACTCACCTCGCTATCGTTTGACAACATGTTGCCTGGACCTGGCGGTTGGATTGTCACAATCGGACTACTGTTCTTCGCTTATTCAACCATTCTGGGCTGGAGCTACTATGGCGAAAAGTGCACCCAATACGCCTTAGGCAAACGCTTCGTCACGCCCTATCGCTGGGTCTATACAAGCTTTGTAATGATTGGGACGGTCGTATCACTTGATCTTGTTTGGGCAGTTTCCGATGTCTTTAACGGACTGATGGCCTTCCCTAACCTGATTGGCATCGTGTTGCTCTCAGGCGTCGTCATCAAAGAGACGCAGGAATACCTCAAAGCGCGCGACAAAAAGTAAAGGACTGCTTGTCGCCGCCTTGCACCGCGATTAAGGATTAGTCGCGGTGCTCATCGAACACGATGTGAGCCAAGCCGTCTTCCGTCGCGACACCCACCTTTGCGCCGATCGGCAGCGTTGCCTTCATCGGCGTATGTCCAAACGGCAATCCCGTAATGACGGGAATACCCACAGACTGCTTAATAAAGCGAATCGCCGCCTGCAAATCGTAGCCGCGATCATGTTCAGCCAAGCGGTAGTCGGTAAAGCCTCCTAGTAGCAAGGCTTTTTGTTTACCTAGAATGCCGGCTTGTGCAAGTTGAAGCAACATGCGCTCAATGCGATACGGATGCTCACCCACATCTTCAATAAACAAAATGCCCTTTTTTATCTTCGGCATAAACGGCGTGCCAATGAGTGCAGTAATCATTGCCAGATTTCCCCCCCACAAGACGCCTCGACAATCCACCGCGTCTGAGTCCTCAGATTCAAAACTCAGGATCTCGAGCTCACCGCGCATGACTTCACCAAAAATCTCAGTCGTCAAGACCTCTGGCTTGGGTGCTCCAAAGTCATAGCAAACAGTCGGTCCGGCATAACTAATCAAACCGGTCTTGGCAAGTAAGGCCAGATTAAAGGCGGTGAAGTCACTTTGTCCCACAAATCGCTTGTTGGCTTGCGCCATCAGGTGCCAGTCAAGGTGCGGCAATAAGCGTGTGATCCCGTAGCCACCGCGCGAGGCCATGACAATCGGCAAGCTTTGTTTAGCCGCTCGATGCAAGCCTGCTAAGCGTGCCTGATCTGGGCCAGCAAAGCGTTGCTCGCGGGCAAGCGTATCGCGGTCAAGTGCAACTTTAAAACCCATTTTTTCTAGCCGCTTGGCGCCGCGCGCCAGGATCTTAGCATCCGCCACCGCGCTTGACGGTGACACGACATAAATACCTCGCGCCCGAGCATCCACAGCTTGTTTTTTGTTACTCATACAGCCTCGTGTGTCATGTTGCATCCATCGGGTCAGCTTGCTTAGTCTTGCTGCGTCTATCTTTAAAGAAATCTCGCAAGTACGTCCCGCACTCCTCTGCCAAAATGCCCGATGTCAGCACGGTCTGATGGTTGAGTGTCGCATGCTCGAGCAGATTGACCACGCTCCCGCAGGCTCCTGTTTTCGGGTCAGCTGCCGCAAAGACAATCCGACCCAAGCGGGCGTGTAGCATAGCCCCCAGACACATCGCGCAAGGCTCGAGGGTGACATAAAGTGTTGCACCGGGAAGACGATAGTTCTGTGCCGCACGCGCCGCCGCCCGCAAGGCGACGATTTCGGCGTGGGCTGTCGGATCGTGATCAGCAATGGTGCGATTAAAGCCTGTTGCGATCATCTGGCCAAAGGCATCCAGCAACACGGCACCAACCGGGACCTCTCCTAGGTCTCTTGCGCGGGCGGCTTGCTCTAAGGCAAGCCGCATGATGGCTTCATCCGCGGTAGACACGAGATTTCAGGGCAATCCGGCCCGCCAGGCTGGTCAAGGCTTCCTCGAGCCATTGATACAGCTCAGCATCATCGTCGTAGCGTGCTTGATTAAGATTGGACACGCGCCCATCCTCAATAAATCCCCATGCTCGGCTGCGCTTGTCCCGATGCTTAGGATCCCAGACGCCAAAAGCGAAACCGCCAGAACTGCGTATCAAGGAAAAACATGGGATGTCGGTATAGCCATCACCTACGAATACCATTTGATCAAACGGCACACGCAAACGGTCCTCAGGGACTTTACGGTTCACCTCAAAAGGCTTACCGACAAAGGCGGGACCAACAATCCCTTTTTGAATGTGAAACAAGTAACGCGTTTTATCGGTAAAGCTGACAATCCGCCTTGGAAATGCAATCCCACCATCCTCGCCGTAGATAAACTCCGAGGCCCAAATGGCATTGAATTCCGGGGCAATTGATGTGTGGCGCACGACATCCCCGATGCCGCTGGATATTAGATAAAACTCGAGCTGCACCTGCGGGTGCGCACGACGCACTTGCTCTCGCAATCTTGCAAATAATGTTGTGACGCCCGTGTGCAGAGGCAAAGTGCGACCCCATGCCTGCAGGCGTTCTTGGGTGATCAGCCCACAATCACCCTTTTGCGACAACGCAATCATCTCGTGCAAATAGGCGGGCACAGGGTCCCAGTCTTGGGCCAGGAGTGGATCGACCCGACCAGACCAAAATTGCTGCGTATCAACGCCTATGCTTTCCAGAAAGCCCGAAGTGCTATCCGGAGCAAGCGTATCGTCAAAATCGAAAATTAGCGCAATGACGTCAGACATCGTCTCTACCGCTTTATTCAGAATAGGTACATTGTACCGAGCATTTGTACGATAATCTGGCACCATGACTGCACCTGATATCCGTCCCGAACAATCCCCAGAGCTGCTAAAAGCCCTGCACATCCTGACGCGCGACGGCAAGCTGAATCAAGATAGCCGACGCAAGCTCAAGCAGGTCTATCATCTGCACCAATTTATCGAGCCCTTACTGGAAGAGCTTGCGCTTGAGCGCCCGAATTTCAGCGTAGTCGACCACGGCGCAGGCAAGTCTTATCTGGGGTTCATTCTGGTGGACTTGTATCTCAGACACCACGCGAAGCAAGCCACGATGCTCAGCATTGAAAGTCGAGCGGAGCTCGTCACACACGCACAGGATCTTGCCAATAAACTCGGCTTCACTCAAATGCGCTTCCTGAATCAGACGGTGGCACAAGCGATCGCGTCCGAAGATATCAGCGATCGTATTGATATGGTCACGGCGCTCCACGCATGCAATACCGCCACGGACGACGCCATTCGCTTCGGCCTCACAAAGCAAGCGCGCTACATGGTTTTGGTTCCGTGCTGCCAAGCTGAAGTCGCGAGCGTTTTACGCAAGCATAAAACAACCCAGCTCAAAGACCCACTCACAGAAATCTGGCGACACCCTTTACACACGAGAGAGTTTGGCAGCCAGGTCACGAATTCGCTACGCTGCCTGCAACTCGAGGCCCATGGGTATCAAGTCACCGTGACCGAACTGGTGGGATGGGAGCATTCGATGAAGAACGAACTCATCATCGCCGAACGTACAGGACCTCCGAAACCCGTCGCCGCCGCACGCTTACAAGCAGTACTCGAGCGCATCGGGCTGACCGAACTGCAAGAACGTTTCTTTGTGCCGACCGTCGGAACACAAGCGACATGAAGTCCGCAAACGCAGACGCCTTAGCCAATGCAAAGATACTCATCGCGGGTTGCGGCGACTTGGGCATTCGGCTTGCGCAACAGTTGGGCAGCTTTCACACCACACAAGTGATTGGCCTGCGTCGGACACCACTCACGACCGAGGCCATGCCCAAAAATTTTCAGTGGCTCAGTGCAGATTTCACTCGCACCGAGACCTTGCAATCCTTACCAAAAGACATCACACACATTGTGTTTGCCGCAGCGCCGGGAGCACGAACACCAGCAGACTATCAAGCGGTCTATGTGCACGGATTGCAGCAAACGGTCCAAGCCTGCACCTCTTCTGCACTTAGGCGGGTTGTTTTTATTTCGTCCTCCGCTGTGTATAGCGACCAGGAAGATCGCTGGGTGGATGAGAACACACCGACAGCGCCAAAGGGTTTTAATGGTGAAGTCCTGTGCGAGGCCGAGCAATGGTTAAGCAGCTACGGGCTGAGTCATCAGATTCAAACGATTAGTTTGCGTCTATCGGGCATTTATGGCCCGGGTCGCAATTTCTTGCTTGACCGTCTGCGCCTTGGACAAGCCTCTGCACCGCTCGGAGAAAGCCATTGGGTCAACCGCATCCATGTTGAAGATGCTGCTGCTGCAGTGATTCACCTGCTCGCACTAAAGCACGCCGAATCCGTCTATGTCGTGTCGGATTCGACACCGCTACCTATGCGGGTGCTCTATGAGTCCTTGGCGCAACAAGTCGGAGGCCCCTGCCCACCGGTCGGACCTGCGCCCGCAATGGTCGGCAGCAAAAGGCTCAGTAACGCCCGTTTAGTTGCAACAGGATTTGAATTTAAATGGCCGGACAGTCGCGAAGGCTATGCGGCCGCAATCACTAAGCCGGATAGCTAATTTCTAGAATATCTAGCTCTTCAATCCCACCGGGGGTGCGTAGCGTCACCAAGTCACCCACCCTACTTTTAGTCAACGCGCGTGCGACAGGCGATACCCAGCTAATTTTTCCCTGCAACGGCTCCGCTTCATCCACCCCAACAATGGTGACGCGATATTCCTCACCTTCTTGGTTCACATACAAAACTGTTGCACCAAAAAACACCTGATCGCGATTAGCTTGCGCCGCGGGATCGACGACTTCAGCAAGCTCTAGGCGCTTGGTCAAAAATCGCATGCGGCGGTCAATCTCTCGCAAACGCTTTTTGCCGTAGAGATAGTCACCATTTTCAGAGCGATCCCCATTAGAGGCTGCCCACGACACGACCTGTACCATGGCTGGCCGCTCATCGTTCATCAGCCGAGCGAGTTCCTCGCGCAACGCTGCATAACCCTGTGGCGTCAAATAGTTCTTTGTACCTTTGGGCAGGGCCAGCGCTTCGGGGAGATCCTCGTCCTGATCCCCATCTTGTTCCTTCACAAACGCTTTATTCATATAGGCTTAAGTCAACACATCCCACACCGGGGTCAAATCACTCGGTAACGGCGGCAAACTGCCGAGATCGTAGCGCCCCTCGCCGGGGCCGTGAAAATCAGAACCACACGACGCGAGAAACCCATACTGCCGCGCGATGCCGGCATAGGTTTGATATTGCCCTGGATGGTGACTACCCGTGATGACCTCAATGCCCTGACCGCCTAGTTCCTTAAACGCGTCAAAGAAGGCATCAAACTGTGTTTGTGTAAATTCATATCGACCGGGATGCGCAATGACAGCGACTCCGCCAGCGTGACTAATCCAGGTAATCGCTTGATCCAACGCGGCCCAACGCATCGGTTCGTGTGCCGGACCACCATCGTGCAGATAACGATCAAAGGCCGTTTGGACCGTCGGTACAAATTTAGCCTGATGCAAATAGCGCCCAAAATGCGTACGACTAATGAGTTCAGGGTTGCCAGCAAGACTGGCTGCCCCCTCAAAAGCACCAGGCATGCCTAGCTCGGCTAAACGCTCACCGATGCGTCGCGCGCGCTCTGACCGCCCGCTACGAGTAATCCGTAGACCTTCTGCCAGCGCAGCGTTGTCGGGGTCAATTCCCAAACCAACGATGTGGACTGTCTTCCCAGCCCACGTGACAGAAATCTCGACACCACCTAGGTAGTCCATGCCAATTTCTTGTGCCGTTTGCTTCGCAAGCTGCTGGCCAGCAAGTTCGTCGTGATCGGTCAAGGACCATAGCGTTACACCACGCTCTTTTGCACGCCGCGCTACCGTGTCTGGCGAAAGCAGTCCATCGGACACCGTCGAATGGCAGTGCAGGTCAGCGCAAAATAAATTTGATCGCTCAGACATACAACCTAGAACTCCGGATATCACTAATTATTCAAAAAACTTTTGACAACATTCACTTGATCGTCGGCCATGAGCGTTGGCGCGTGACCGACTCCTGCAACACGGAAAGCTTGCGCATTGCGATTACGGCTAAGCATTTGCACAAGTGTTTGCTCTGACAATAAGTCGGAATCATTGCCGCGCACAATCAATGTTGGGCAACTGACCGAATCAAACGCGGACCACAATATCGCCTCGCCTTGCGCAGCCGACTCTGGCGTCATCGCTTTAAATGGTTCGGCTAGCGCTAAATCGTAATGCTTCACCCACTTGCCGTTCTGTTCAATATACGTATGCTGCGTCAACGCGGCCCACTGCTCAGCCGTATGGGGCCCAAAAGAAGCTGCCGTTTGCTTGACATACGCCACCGCCGACTCAAAGGAGTCGAAGCTAACCGGCTCTCCGACATACTGCCCAATCCGCACAAGAGAGGCAGGCTCAATATGCGGGCCAACATCATTCAAGACCAAACGGTCTAGACGCAACCCACTTGGTGGCAACGCTGTGGCCGTTCGTGCAGGTAAGAGCGCTGGGGCATGAGATTGGCTAGCGGCCAGAATCCCTGCGAACGCCAAACCGATCAACCCACCCATGGATGTGCCAACCCAAGATAGACGTTGCGGTTGCAACCTTCCAATCAACGTCACCATATCGCTGGTGTATTGCGGCACGGCATAGTACATGGGCTGCGTTAATCGATCGGACAGACCCCGACCGACGACATCCGGGCACACCACGCGGTAACGGCTCGATAACGCCTGGGCGAGCACATCAAAATCGCGTCCTGTCCGTGTCAGACCATGGACGCACAAAACAACATCTGGGTTATGTGTATCACCCCATTCCCAATACGCCATACGGTGCGTCCCCGCAGGGCTCACGCACGAAATCGCCTCGAGACGGGGTGAGATATCTGCCATTTACTTTTTCAACATACCAGCGTTACGTGCATCTTCCATGACCAATGGCTCTTTTTCTTTCATGAAGGCGGGGATTTTTTCAAGTGGGATGTCCACAAGCACAAAGCCGCCATCTTCCAAGCGCTTCTTGGTCGCCGCATCGGCATTCAATTGCGCCATGTACTCAGACATTTTCTTCTGGATGTCCATCGGTGTGCTCTTAGGCATACCAATACCCCGATAGGCGCCGTCAACCCAGTTCAAGCCCAACTCTTTGAAAGTAGGAACATCGGGCAAGGCGGGATGGCGCTTCTCCGTAGCGACGGCCAGAGTACGGACGCGTGCTTTTTGTTGAATCGCAAGTGGCAAATATCCCATCGCACCGTCAACGTGCATCCCGATCAGTGATGAAATCAGGTCGCCCGTACCTTTGAATGGGACATAGTTCACCTTCACTCCTGCAAGCTTGTTTAGTCTCTCAGTTGCCATGTGGTTCGCCGAGTACTGGGCCGAGCCCGCCAAGGTCATTTTGCCTGGGTTCTTTTTTGCAGCAGCCACAAAATCTTGGTATGTTTTGTAAGGGCTATCCGCAGAGACCATCAGCGCGTCAGGCGTGAAATGGTAGTAATACACCGCATTAATGTCTTGTGTTTTGTACTGGGTTCCATCCTGCAAAGGCTGCAACATGATGTGTGGAATGTTCACGCCGACTATGTTCGTGCCATCTGCTGGGTAGGTATTCATTTGGCTCCAAACTAGCGCACCGCCAGCGCCAGCGCGGTTAATGACAACCATCGGCTGCTTAAATTGTTTGGCGGAGATGTCAGATTGGAGACGCGCCACGACATCGGACTCTCCTCCGGGTGGAAATGGAATGATGTACTGAATCGGCTTGTCAGAAAACACCTGTGCCTGCACCGACACTGCAGGGACGATCGCAAGACTTACTAAACTCGCTACGCCAACCAGTTTTGCTAAACGCATAATGTATCTCCGTTGTTGAATGTTGATTCTTCTTGATAGTCGTTGATTCTTCTTGATAGTCCGAGTTTAGCTGAGTCCAACACCTGCGTGTCACCTAATTCATGCGAAAAAAAACCGCTTTAGCCGGCTATTTTTACTGTTTTGAGTGCCAATAGCGACGGTTCAAATCACGTTGACCTACGACTGTCAGTTCTGTTTGCTTCGAGCTGACCGTGACCGCGCCATGGGAATCAGACCGCCAAACTGCAGCGCCTGCTCGCCGCCACCCGCTCTCAACTTGGCCATCTGGATGCGCGAAGCGATTGCGATACCCCACCAACGCTACCGCATGTCCAGGACGGACCGCGCGGACAAACTCAGGGCTCGACGACGAGGCAGACCCATGATGCGGCACCACGACCACATCAACATTCAACACATCCCCGTATTGGGTCACCAAACCACGCTCCTGTTGTGCGGGTAAGTCCCCAGGCAGTAAGGCAGTGTGATGCGACCCACTGATTTTCAACACGCAACTCTGTGCATTTGTCCGCACTTTTGAGGCTCCTTTACCGACTTTGTTGACCCCAACTACGTTATTCTGCGCCTGCCCCGGATGCAAAAAATAAAATGTCACGCCATCCCAACGCCACGTCACGCCAGATTCACAGCGTCGAACATACAAATTACGAAGGAAGGTAGGTTCGCTCTCGCTAGAATCGTAACTTTCTGTGCGCCGCATGTCGGAGCGCCTTCGACGCCGCCGTAAGCGCTCATGCAAAAGACCCGCAATATCAAACGATGCATAGCTGAGTGGAATCGCATGTTCTGCGTAGATAGATTCCAAACCACCCGTATGGTCTAGATCCGCATGAGACAAGACGGCTGCATCGATTGCCCGCACGCCAAGCGCTCTAAGCAACGGGATAACAACGCGTTGGCCAGCATCCGTTTGTCCCATTGACGGGCCGACATCAAACAACAGATTATGCCCCGCCGTGCGCACCAAAATAGCTGCACCCTGACCGACGTCCATGGCAGTCAGTGTCCAATCACCGTGTGCAGGCCGTTCAGGTTGCCAGGCAAGCGCAGGCAGCATTAAAAACCACCCAGTCCAACGTACGGGTGTGCCGAGCGGCGCTAACGCCCAGACCGTGCCCGCCAAGGAAATGACCAGCCACACCAACGGCATCGCTGCAACGTCCACGGCGCTCCACGGCGCTTGTGCGATCCAGGTAATTGGAATCAGTACGCCGTGCAGTGCTGCATGCGCCAACATGCCTAGCCAAGACGTAAGCAAGTCTACATTCGGCAGGACTGACAACAACGCCACCAATAACGCCATGGGCGTCACAATAAAACTCACGACCGGAATGGCTAACGCGTTTGCAAAAGGAGAGCTGAGTGACACTTGTTGAAATAAAAAAGCTAAGGGTGGTGTCATCGCTATTGTGATCAGCCACTGCAAGCGAGTCGCCTCACATAATGCAATCCATACCCGCTGCCAAACGCGCTTCATGTCGGTGTGCGCAAGTGTCGCTTGGGCGGCGCTAAAGAGCACCGCGACTGCACCAAAGGACAACCAAAATCCAGTCGCCAGCGGCGCCCAGGGGTCGATCACGACAAGTGCGCCAGCGGCAAAGCACAACACGCCCGACATTGAAACAGGCAATCTGAGCATCAACGCAAGACACACTACGAGCAACATAAAAAAGGTACGCCTGGCTGGCACACCCCAACCGGCAAGCAGGCAATAGCCTAAACCGACCACGACCGAGGCAAAAGCCGCTAACACGCGGGCGGGGATCCATTCACACAAGGCGCGTTGCCTGAAGCGCAAACGTCGACCAACCATGAGCATCAACCACCCGCCCATCGCTGCAATCATGGTGACATGCGACCCCGAAATCGAGACTAGATGGGTGATCCCTGTAAGATTAAAAACACGCCAATGCTCAGCCCGAACGCTATCCTGATCACCGATAGCTAGCGCGATTAACACCGCGGCGTACAGTTTTTGACCAAGGTTCTGACGCATACGGGCACGCAATGTTTGCCGCACCCGCCCCACGACAACCGATAGACTGCCCCAGGGCTCGTCGCGCTGCCAAATCGGTACGCCACGTACGCGGCCAAGTGCCCGTACGTTACGGGCAAACGCGTGCCCCTCGTAATCAAACCCGTGCGGGTTGACCAAACCCCGTGGCGTTCGCAAAATAAGCGCAGCACGCCATACTTGCCCAGGCATGACCTCTATGCGCTCGGCCTCCAAACCTGCTCGCCACGATACTTCAATATCACGCGGAACGCCCGAGGGAACCGGTTCAAGGACACGCGCCTCAAAGCGCATACTGTCTGACTGATCACGCACCATCGATTCGATGCGGAACACGACCCGCGTAACAACGCTCTCAAGGGCCAGATCTAGTCGATCCTGCAACCTAAGCTCAGCGCGCCACACCACCCAAATTGTCATAAGCAGTCCAGCAAAGACCAGAACGGCCCCTCGCCTGCAGTACCGTAACCATTTAGAGTTGGCACGCTCTGTGTGCAATCGGGTTGCCGAGACAGACAGCAAGATGCCTGACAACGCCATGACACCCAGCCATGCAATCGTCAACTGACTTAGGATGATCAAGTTTGGCAACACTGGGAGCGTCAGTGCGTAGGAGGCAACCAATACACATAACAAACCGAGAGCTCTACCCATTGCCGCGCCACGTAAAGCACTGCATGGTGCAGGGCATTAGTTGTCAACGCAAGCACCGGTGGATCACATCATCTAGGGGGATCTACCCAGTGTTTCGCGGTAGAGTCAACGTTAGTCTCAAGCCGCTCTCTCTAGTATTTTCCGCATGCAAGGTGCCACCATGCAGGACAGCGATACTACGGGCGATGCTCAGCCCGAGACCTGTCCCGCCCGTATCACGACTGCGCGATGCCTCGACGCGGTAAAACGGCTCAAACAGCATATCTAGCTCCGACGCAGGCACCCCGGGTCCTTCATCTTCAATCACAACCTGCAACATCGTTTCTGAATCGATCAGTTGCACATGGGCGACCTGCCCATACTTGACCGCGTTCTCAATTAAATTTGCAAGGCAACGCTTCAACGATTGGGGTCGGCATACGAAATCATCTTCAGCCTGTCCAACAATATGAACCGCGTGACCTAACTCCAGACTGTCGTTTTGCAAGGACTTCAGCAAAAAATTGACATTGATTGCCGCGAGAGGCTCGCCATCCTGAACACCGCGCATGTAATCAAGCGTGCCGCTCACCATGGCTTCAAGCTCCGCTAGGTCTTGTTTGAATTTCGCTTGGGTAACTTCATGCTCAAGAAGCTCCGCACGCAAACGCATACGCGTAATGGGGGTTTTCAAGTCATGCGACATAGCCGTCAAAATACGCGTGCGGTCACTTAAGTACTTCGATAACCGCGCCTGCATCTCGTTGAGTGCTCGCGCAGCGCTTACCACTTCAGTAGGTCCTTTCTCTGGCAGAGGAGCCCGGTCTATATTTTCGCCAAGTCTCTCGGCAGCCTGCGCAAACGTTTTTAAGGGTCTTGTGACCCAGCGCACCCCATACCAGGCCAATCCAATGACAGCCACCAATAACACTAACGCACTGACGAGGGCACGATAGGGCCATGACACTGCTTGAGGCTCAAGCGTAGAGTCAACGCTTAACCATACGCCATCAAGCAACCTGACGTGTGCGATGAGCGCTGGCGGTCCCATTGTAGAAACGCCCCGCCCTTCAGGTCGAGCACGGCGTGCCCCGTGTTCTATTCCGGGCGCAGCGCGTGGGTTTTCTGGCGAGCGTGCTCGAATATTCACCCAGATTTCTCGGTCGCGACCAAGCCTGTGTCGCAGCATCGACACGAATACGGCCTCTTGAGGGCTAGACTCTACCTCAACCGTCTTTGTCTGTGGCGCTGTCGCCTGCAGACCAATACGCAATTGCGGCGACCTCAGAACCCGAATAATTCGTTCACGTTCAGCTGCGTCACTTGAGTCAAGTAACTGCGTAATGTCAATGACTCGCATCACCGATTGCATGCCGCTTGCACGCGCAAGAAATTCGCCACGATCCTGCAACAGAATGCTGAGACTGACCACTTGCGCAAGAATCAGGCCTCCAACAAAAAGGATGATCAAACGACTGGATAAGGATCGAGGTAACCAGCGCATCAGTGCTCAACCTCGATCTCGGACGCAAGTACATACCCTTGCCCGCGCGCTGTCTTGATGAGAGTAGGATCCTTGGGATTATCCCCAAGCCTTCGGCGAACACGGCTCACCTGAAGATCGATGCTGCGATCAAAAGGATCAGCTTCTCTCGACTGGGTGAGATCGATCAATTGATCGCGCGTTAAGACGCGATTTGGATGATCTAAAAAAATTCGCAGCAGCCTGAATTCGGTGCCGCTCAAGGCTAATCGCAAACGATCTGGCCCAATCAGATCACGCGTTGCGACCTCAAGCGTCCAACCAGAAAAATGAATAAGCCGTGCATCGTCGGGACGCAAATTAGGAGGCAAGGCTCGTGCACGACGCAGGATGCTTTTAATCCGCGCCACGAGTTCACGTGGGTTGAAGGGTTTGGCAAGATAATCATCGGCCCCCATCTCCAGACCGACAATTCGATCGATTTCCTCGCCGCGAGCCGTCAACATCAACACCGGCACATCGGACTGGCTGCGAAGCTCGCGGCATAGTGTCAGGCCATCTTCACCCGGAAGCATGACATCGAGCACAATCAAATCAGGCATCGCGACAGAAATTGCAGCACGCATTGTGCGGCCATCTGCAGCGGCCGATACCCGATAGCCTTGCTTTTGCAGATATTCGCTTAATAAGTCCCGGATGTCCCGGTCGTCATCTACGACGAGTATGTGATCCATGGTGTCATCATGCCTCTGAAGCCTCAGTCTGACCAGCTTCTTTTCCAGAAAATTGTATTGCAATGTGTCAAAAGCCGACTTTTAGGCCCGGCGTTACAAATCCGCGCTTGTTTGACACACATAAATCGTCTCCTACTGATTGAATACGCCTTGTCAACAGCATCGAATTTGCTGAGACATTTCTTCACTTCAATAGGAATACAAAATGAACACACCACGTAAATTCGCAGCCCGCCTGATGGCCACCGTTGGTTTTGGCCTGGTGATGGTGACTGCGCACGCACAAACCAGCCCAGCTCCTGCTTCCACACAAGCGCCAGGCGCCTCACAGGCCCAGTGCCAAGGAAAAGGCCATGGTGAAAAAGGGCACGGTATGGGCATGGGCCAAGGCATGGGTCAAGGTAAACACGGCGACGACGCGATGAAGGGCAAGTCATGTGGTGGCGAGCGTCAAGCCGCAATGCGCGAGCTCATGACGGAACAAGAACGCCAAGCAATGAAGGAAAAAATGCGTTCCGCAAAATCGCCTGAGGAGCGCAAGCAACTCATGGCTGCCAACCGCGCTGAAATGGAGAAGCGTGCCAAGGAAAAAGGCATCACCCTGCCCGCACCACGCTCGGGTCAGCATGGCCACGGCAATAATCAGTCGGGTTAACACCGACTGCCGGGACGTTGCGTTTATAGAGGTGCAACGTCCGCAGTGACCCTGTTCATGATAAGGTTTAAACATCTTTTGTCATTGGATGTTTAAGAATGTCTGAATCAACCAAACGCAGCACACGGCTGCTGCGAACCGGACGAAACCTTTCGGGCTGGGTTAATGCGCCGGTTTCACGCGCGAGTACCTACGTATTTGATACCGTTCAGGAATGGCGTGACACGCGCAAGCGCCGAGAGACCGAGCGATTGCCATCCTACGGCGCGCGCGGCACTGACTCAACGTATGCGCTAGAAGATGCCGTCGTCGAATTAGAAGGAGGCCATCGCGGCTTTCTATTTCCGACAGGCCAAGCAGCCATCGCAGTGACATTGTTGGCATTCCTAAAGCCAGGTGATCACATTCTGCTGAGCGATGCCTCCTACGAACCCGTTCGCAACTTCTGTAAGCATCAGCTTGCCGACCTAGGCATCAGCCACAGCTTTTATCCTCCAGATGGTAGTGGCGTCGAGGCCTTGATTCAACCCAATACAAAAATCCTGTATGTCGAATGCCCCGGAACAATTACCTACGACATGCTAGATCTGCCGCGCATCTCTGAGATTGCTAAGAAACATAACTTGTGGCTGATTGCCGACAACACGTGGGGATCTGGGTGGCTATACCAACCACTCACGCTGGGTGCAGATATCTCAATTACTGCCATCACCAAATATATCGGAGGCCATTCCGATTTGATGATGGGAGCCTCCGTCGCCAACGAGCGCGCGTGGCCAGCGCTCCAAAAAGCGACCTATGGCTTCGGCCAAACGGTTGGTGCTGATGATGCCTTCATGGCATTGCGTGGCATACGTTCCATGCCTCTTCGCTTAAAGACGCATGGCGCAAGTGCACTGCTCGTCGCACAGTGGCTAAAGTCTCGCCCAGAAATTGCACATGTCTTTTGTCCTGCACTGCCCGATGATCCTGGTCATGCGCTCTGGAAGAAGCATTGCAATGGGACAAACGGACTGGTGTCCTTTGAATTACAAAAAAAATACTCACAAGCCCAAACCGAAGGCGTTATCGATGCGCTCGCTTTATTTGGCTTGGGTGCCTCATGGGGCGGTTTTGAAAGCTTGGTGATTCCAACAGATCTGGCAGGAACGCGCGTCTTGACCGATTGGAGTCAACGCGGTGCTGTTGTGCGATTACATATTGGACTCGAGGACACAGAGGATCTGATCGCTGATTTAAATCAAGCATTGAATACACTGTTATAACGAAGCATAACTAGCCACCAACAATTGATTTCACAAACAGGAAGATGCCTCATGAATCCAAGCTACACCTTACGCAGATCCACTTTAGCTGCAAGTGCTGCGCTGCTCGCAACCACCGTTCTTACGTCCACGCTGGGCTTCGCCCAAACAATTAAACCCTTGGCGGACTTCCCAAAACAATCGATCACTATTGTGTCTCCCTTCCCGCCGGGCGGAGGTAACGACAAGATATCCCGTCTGTTGGCTGCCGAGCTCGCAACTATTGTCGGACAGCCTGTTGTTGTTGAAAATCGCGGTGGTGCGGGGGGCAATCTTGGCACCACGTCCGTGGCAAAAGCAAAGCCTGATGGCTACACTATTCTGACTTCACAGACGAGCATCATCGGTGTGAATCCAGTGCTATACCCGAACGCGGGCTTCGTCCCCCAAAAGGACTTTGAACCCCTTTCCCAATTGACGAGCGCGCCTGTTGTCTTCGTCGTCCGTGCCGACAGTCCTTACAAGTCGATGAAAGACTACATCGCAGATGCACGAAAGCGCCCCGATGTCGTGAACTTCGCTACACCGGGCAATGGCACATTGTCACATTTAACGACTGCGCGTCTAGCCACGCAAGAAAACATCAAGCTCACGCACATCCCATACAAAGGCGCAGGACCTGCCACGACGGACTTGCTCGGCGGACAAATCGCCATGCTTGTCACCTCACCCTCTTCGGTTGAAGGCTTAGTATCATCAGGAAAATTGCGGGTACTCGCGGCCACTAATGACAATTTATTGGGTGTTTTCAAAGGTACACCGACACTGGAGAGCTTAGGCATTAAGGACATGAATGTGGCAGATTGGTATGGTGTCTTCGTACCAAAGGGCACTCCGGCCGATCGCATTGCATATCTGGAGCAAGCGGTACGGAAAGCGATGTCCACAGCAGACATGAAGACGAAAGTGAACCAGAGCGGCTCTGAGGTCATCGGCAACTCGCGCAACGACTTCATCAAAACGGTCAACAAAGAAATCGCTGACTGGGGCGCAGTTGTAAAAGCCTCAGGCGTAAAAGTAGATTAAGTCCCACCGCCAGTTAAGAACAGCCGTGTACGGACAGCCAAGTGCTGCGTACTTATTTCTCAGAAATAAGTACCAGTAATTGGATCTCCGTACACGGCGTCCCCCACCAAGTGCTGCGTATTTATTTCGTATTCTTCGGTACACCGTGCTGCGCAGCGGTACTTATTTCTGAGAAATAAGTACGCGCCGCCCAGCACTTTGACTAGTGCGAGATGCGGTAGGATCGGGTAGCACTCAGAGAATTTCGGGAAGTTTTGGGATTGCGCGGAAGGCAGCACTGGCGGTTTTTGCAAGAATACTCTCGTAAGAGTCCTCCCTGAGTTCCGCAAGCGCTTGTGCCACACCAGCGACTTCTGCTGGCTCGTTGCGGCGCTGCGCAGTTAACCAAGCAGGTGGAATATCTGGGGCATCGGTTTCCAGAACAATAGATTCGAGGGGTAAGGCGCAGGCAAGTCTGCGAATTTGCAGTGCACGCGTGTAGGTCATTGCCCCACCAAACCCAAGTGCAAATCCCGCTGCGACGAACTGCTCAGCCTGCTGCAAGCTGCCATTGAACGCATGCGCCAAACCGCCGCGAACAGGATGCCGTCTTAGGTACTTGAGCAGGACATCTTGCGAGCGCCTGACATGCAGAATCACAGGTAACTCAAACTCGATGGCAAGCTTCAGTTGTTCTACATAAAAGTGTTCTTGTTTTGCGCGCTGTTCGCCCTCAGAAATCTCCGGCACGAAAAAGTCTAAGCCAATCTCTCCGACTGCGACGAGTCTTGGATCATTGCGCTGCGCATCCAGGGCACGGCGTAATTCCGTTAACGCCTCGGCTCCAACGTTTTGTACGTACATCGGATGAACACCTAGCGCATAAGCACCACCTGGAATCAGCTGGGCTAACGTACGTACCTGTTCAAAATTAGCCGGTTCCACCGCAGGGATAATGATCCTCTTTACGCCAGCGGCAAGCGCTCTCGCGATCACTGCGTCGCGATCTAAATCAAACTCTCGTGCATCCAGATGGCAATGCGTATCAAGTAGCATCAACCAGTCGCCCGGCATCCATCAGCAAACGCCTATCAGCCAGGGCTGCTAACTCTGCATCGTGCGTCACAATCAGAAACGCCGTTTTGGATTCCGTATTGACCTGCTTAAGCAAATCGAACATGCGGTGTGCCGTGTGTCGGTCCAGGTTGCCCGTAGGTTCGTCTGCCAACACACAGGCAGGCTGATTGACTAACGCGCGCGCAAGGGCCACGCGCTGGCGCTCGCCACCTGAAAGCTGGCCTGGGTAATGCAAAACACGATCCTTCAGGCCCACCATTTCGAGAAATTTCTGCGCCTCTTGCCGTGCTTCTTGACGGTCTTGTCTGCCCACGATACGCGGCATTGCTACATTATCGAGCGCTGTGAACTCGGCCAACAAGTGGTGGAACTGATAGACAAACCCTAATCCACGATTGCGCAAACGGCTGCGCTGAGCCTCAGATAGACCCTGACTGGACTTTCCCGCCACCTCGATCAAGCCAGTGGTCGGTGTATCCAAGAGACCCAAAATGTGCA
>CAMCWG010000014.1 GCA_945882005.1 Bordetella parapertussis | reverse complement strand
CGCCTTGGATAGCGCACACATCGAAAAGATCGCGGGTGTTCAGATCCAGCGCTTGGCTAAGCGTATGTTGCAGCAGGAGATGATGTTAGAAGTTTCGGCTGCGGCACAGGCTGAGTTGGCACGCACTGGGTTTGATCCGGTTTTTGGTGCAAGACCGCTCAAGCGTGCGATCCAACAGCAACTCGAGAATCCGATTGCGAAACTGATTCTCCAAGGCAAGTTTGGCCCACGCGATGTGGTGCCAGTCGATTGGCGAGATGGAAAGTTCGTATTCGAACGAACTCTCCAGTAAGTCAGACAGGCGCTACAGTCTGGTCTACCCTGAAACATCTGGCGCTGTGATCTTCAGTGAGCCAGATCGTTTCAGGTAGTGCTTTGCGGCAATCGTCAGTCGCCAAGCTGCAGCGGTCTGCAAAGACGCAGCCCGGCGGCAGGTTGCTTAGGTCGGGTGGGGCGCCTGGAATAGTCTCGAGGCGCGTCCCTTTTTTAACCGATCCATGTGCCAAGCTTTTCAGCAAAGCACGGGTGTAAGGGTGGCGTGGTGAGCGCATCAGCGTTCGGGTTGTGCCTTGTTCGACAATCCGTCCGGCATACATCACAGCTATGCGGTCTGCTACCTCAACCGCAGCTCCGATATCGTGCGTAACAAACACAACAGATAGACCAAGCTCGCGCTGCAGTTCACGCAACAAGAGCAGAATTTGAATCTGTACGGTTGCGTCCAGAGCGGTCGTAGGCTCATCTGCAAGAAGCAGTTGTGGTTGACTGGCGAGCGCCAGAGAAATCATCGCACGTTGGCGCATACCACCTGACATTTCATGGGGGTAGGCGTCGAGTCTTCGCTCAGGACTAGGAATACGGACGCGCTCGAACAAAGATAGTGCTCGCGCACGTGCCTGTTCTTTACTGATGTTTTCGTGGCGAAGGATCGCTTCGATGATTTGCTCGCCTAAGGTATAGACCGGGTCCAGTGCCAGCAGCGGTTCCTGAAAAATCATGGAGGCAACTTTGCCCCGAAAATCAGACAGCTCAGAGTTCGAGAGTTGCACAACATCCTGATCGCCGACCAGAATTTGTCCCTCGAGCTTTGAACGCGAGGGGTTGTGCAGACGCAAAATTGAGCGCAGCGTGACGCTTTTGCCTGAGCCTGATTCCCCAATCAGCGCAACCACTTCGCCGCGTTTAACCTTTAAGTTAACGCCAGATACCGCACGTACAGGCTTGCGACCTCCGGTAAATGTTACGGTCAGGTCTCGAATATCAACGAATGTCTTGTCGTCGCTCATGCGACCTCCTGCTGAGCGCGTGGCGCCTCTGTGTGTCCACTTCCCGCAACATGCATCAGGCACGCAACGCCATGCCCGGCCTTATCCGAAACAAGCGCTGGCATTTTCTGCGAGCAAATCGCTTGCGCATGTACGCAGCGCGTATGGAAGCGACAACCCGAAGGAGGATTGATGGGATTTGGTGGATCGCCCGACAGCGGTGGCTCTTCAGTACGGTTGTCCGGATCCATTGATGGTACAGAGGAGAGCAGAGCGCGCGTATAGGGATGCTTGGGATGTTCGAATAGGGTTTCACAATCGCCAATTTCTACGACTTGTCCGAGATACATCACCATCACGCGGTCGGATATGTAGCGCACAACGTTCAGATCATGGCTGATGAAGACATACGTCAAACCGAAATCTTCTTTTAAATCCAGTAATAGATTTAAAACCTGTGCCTCGACGGACTTGTCTAGCGCCGATACGGCTTCATCCAAGATAATTAGTCTTGGCTGAAGCGCAAGCGCACGGGCGATGTTTACCCGCTGTCTCTGGCCTCCCGATAGTTCATGCGGATAGCGTTCTGCGAAACGATTGGGATCCAGACCGACCCGACGCAATAGATCACGTGCGCGCTCTACAGCATCTGCTTTAGAAACGCCGTGTACCTGAGGCGCGAAAGCAATCGAATCTTCGATGGTCAGGCGTGGATTCAAAGATGCATAACTATCCTGAAACACCATCTGTGCTTGCCGACGAAACTCTTTGAGTGACATGTCCCGACTGCCGACGGAGCGGCCATCAAAGATAATGTCGCCGTTATCGGGGGGTGTTAAGTTCATCAGGAGTCTGGCGGTCGTAGATTTGCCGCAACCGGACTCGCCGACGACCCCTAAGGTTTCGCCTTGGCGCACGAGAAAGTCGATATCGTCTACCGCGCGCACAACACCACCACCTCGGCCAAACACATCTTTCTTGAGAGCAAAGTGTTTAATCAGGTTTTTAACCATCAAAAGTGGTTGTGCTGAACCAGGAGCAGCTTCCTTCTTCACAGTCGTATCCATCAGTTTTTGATCTCCATGGCGGTGCGCAATCCATCGGAGAGTAGGTTGAACGCGATAGACGTGATGAAGATCATGACGCCAGGAAGCGCCGCGATCCAGGGTTGGACGTAAATCGCAGTTCGTAACGTATTGAGCATCAGACCCCATTCCGGTTCAGGCGGTTTGACGCCGAGTCCGAGGAAGCTCAGTCCCGATGCCAGAATCATGGACACGGCAATTAAGCTGGTCGCATAGACAAAGATGGGACCAAGTACGTTACCTAAGACATGCACACGCACAATCGTGAAGGCATTGGCACCGGAGGCCCGTGCGGCATCCACAAAATCGCGACCCCGGATTTGCGTCGTCACGCTTTCGGCGACACGGGCGATCGGTGGAATAAACACGATGGTCAGCGAGATCAGTGAGTTGGTAATACCCGCGCCCAAGACGCCCGATAACGCGATTGCCAACAGGACGGAAGGGAAGGCGTAAAACACATCGATCGTACGCATGATGACGGTGTTGACTGTGCCGCCAGCGTACCCCGCGATCAGACCAATCACCGATCCGATACAGAAGGCGAAGATCACGGGTGTGATTCCCATAAACAGGGAGAGCTTGGTGCCCACAATCAGACGTGTCAGCATGTCACGACCAAGTTCATCCGTGCCCAGCAGATGCCCAGGAAAGCCAATTGGCTTGAGGCGCTTCATGATGGAAGAGGCAAACGGATCGTAGGGGGCAATCCACGGCCCGAAGATTGCCATGATGAGCAGGAGCAAAATAACAAAACCAGCAAACATCGCTAGCTTGTCTCGCATAAAACGTTGCCCGACGTTACGCCAATAACCAGTGGACTTCTCAGTGACAACGGCGGGGATTTTGGAGGTGTCGACGGTGATGTTCAGCATGTTCAGATTCCCTGTTCCATTAGCTACGCGCGATCCGAGGATCGAGCAGGGTCTGAATAATGTCGACAATCATATTCAGAACAACGAAGAACATGGCTAGAACGAGAATCGTTCCTTGTAGTAAGGGAAGGTCGCGTTGAAAAATTGCCGAGTTCAACAGAAAGCCTGTACCAGGCCAAGAGAACACTGTTTCAATCAGGATCGATCCGCCAAGCAAGTAGCCAAGCTGCAAGCCCATGACGGCCAAGGCTGTTGGGGCAGCGTTCTTGACGACATGCAGGAAGATGCCAACATTGGTTAAACCCTTGGCACGTAAGCCGACGATGAACTCTTGCGCCAGAATGTCTGCAACGAGCGCACGTACCGTGCGGGCAATAATCCCCATGGGAATCACACTCATCGTGACAGCGGGTAGAACCAGATGCTTCATGTGTTCAAGGTTCCAGACCCAGTCCGCCGAGCCGCCAGGGCCAGCACCACTAGGTGGCAACCACATCAGCGTTGAGCTGAAGATAATGACAAACACCATCCCCAGCCAGTAGTGCGGCACGCTCACACCTAAGACTGACGTCAAGGAAGCAGCCTTGTCAATCCAGGAGTTTTGAAAATAGCCTGCGACAAAACCAAATAGGGATCCAAAAATGAAGCCAATGAGGGTCGCGAAAACTGCGAGCCGCAGTGTGTTGACGACGGCCTTTAGAACTTCGTCCGTCACCGGTCTGCTTGAGGCGATTGAGGTGCCCAAATCGCCTTGTAATGCGCGCCAGACCCAGGAAAGGAATTGCTCTGGGTACGAGCGGTTAAATCCGTAAAGCTCCATCAGCCGGTCGCGCAAATCTTGCGAGGCATCGGGGGGGAGAATCGCCATCAAGGGATCGCCGGGCGCCAGATGCACCAGGGAAAAACAGACAAGCGCTACACCAAGCATGATAGGCAGGGTGTATATCAGACGCCTCAGTAAAAAACTCAGCATTAGAGGTGTGTCTCAATGAAGTTGAATCGGGATAGGTATCAGCAGACTTAAACAACAAAAAGCACGCCGCACCAAAAGGCGCGGCGTGCTTCGACTAGCTTACTGCACTTTCATTGTGGCAATGTCGATAAACCAGTTTTGTGGTTGTACAACGCCGGTTACCTTCTTGTTCATCGCACGTGGACCTACGTCGTGTGCAATCCAGACGAACGGTGCGTCTTCAACAATACGCGTGTGGAGCTTAGCGAGCGCTGCGTCACGTTGCTTGTCGTCAAACGTTGTACGTGCTGCTGTCACCAAGGCCTCAACTTCTGGGCTGGCGTAGTAGCCCCAGTTGTTTGACACAGGTGGGAAGGTACCCTTGCTGCTGAAACGCACCATGCCGAAGAATGGATCCATCGAAGAGAAGCTCACGTTTGTTGCGCTTGCGCCGTTGGCCGAAGGATCCTTTGCACCCTTGCGCCAGTTGGTGAAGAGCGTGTTCCACTCGATCACGTCAAACTGGACATCAAAGAAGCACTTCTTGAGCGACTGCTGAACGAATTCGTTCATTGGCAGAGGCTGCATCTGACCCGAACCTGAAGCCGAGATCTGGATCTTGACTTTCAATGGCTTGGCTGCAGAGAAACCCGCTTCTGCCATCAGCTTTTGTGAGGCGGCGACGTCATACTTGATGTCAAACGAGGGTGTGCCGAACCAAGGATGTCCTGGAGCCATCGTGCCCTTTGGGATACCCATCAGGCCACCGAGCAGGGTCTTCAGGCCTTCACGGTCCACGCAAAGGTTCGCTGCATGACGCACGCGCTTGTCTAGCCAAGGTGAGCCCTCAGCGAATGACAACTGCCAGGGCCAGACGTGTGGCTGTGGGTTGCTGTAAATATTGAAGCCACGCTGTTTGATCTGAGGCAGAGCATCCGGTGCGGGTGCTTCAATCCAGTCAACCTGGCCCGACAACAATGCTGCTGTACGAGCGTTTGCTTCCGGGATTGGCAGCAATACGACGCGGTCAATCTGTGCCTTACGCTTCGCATCCCAATAGTCTTTGTTGGCAACCATTTCCAGACGCTCGCGTGGAACAAAGCGAGCCATCTTGAAAGGACCGCTACCCGACGCATCAGCAGCGAAGGCAGCCCAGGCTTGTTTGGCGCGTTCAGCCGGTGCTGTCACCGATGCAGGCACTGCCTTGAGCTTGGCGTTCCAATGAGCTGGCGAAGCAATGAACAGGTTGGTCAGGTTAATTGGCAAGAAAGCGTCAGGCTCGCTCGTGGTGAGTTCAACCGTCATGTCATCAATTTTTTTGGCGCTACGCAAGGTTGGCATGCGCGAGGCCGTGACACCGACCTGTGACGCGTCAAAGTGTGGAGCATCTTTGTCCAGCACTTTCTGTACGTTCCAGACGATGGCATCGGCGTTCACTGGCGAGCCGTCATGGAACTTGACGCCTGGACGCAACTTGAATACCCATTTTTTCTTGTCGTTTGCGTCAACTGCCCACGATGTGGCCAAGCCGGGGATAACAACGCTCGGGACATCGGATTTGGACAGGTCCCATTGTGTCAGGGAGTCGTACATTGGAATGCCGGTGAACCGGTTTCCTTCAAAGCCTTGGTCAGGCTGACCAAGCGTGCGTGGAATATCAGCTGCTGTCATGCCAATACGCAAGACTTTCTCTTGAGCTGTCGCGGGCATTGCCGAAGCCATCGCAATTGCGGCGGTCAGCACGGTGAGGCCTAAAGGCTTGCCCACTAAACGGGATATCAACGCCTGTTGTTTCATGAATTCTCCAGAAGTACGGTTGAGGCGGTTAAATGTAAATACGTTCTGCAACAAAAAAATAAACCGAACAAAAGCCAAATCTGATACTTTTACGCTGACAGGATCCGATGTCTTACTTAGTCCAAGCCGTATCAGTCTAGGCTGTCTCGCGCTTAGAATTAAGCAAAAATCGTGCCAAACTGTACTTGGTTGGGCCCAATGTCAGCATTTCCTGATAATCAGATAGTACGAATCGCGTGCAGTCATGCTTCGGAGCGGATGCGCTTGAACTATTTTGGTGCAAGCGATCCATTTTGATGCATTCGTATCCATACTGGTGCACACAATTCATTTCAGTAAGTTAAACCATTCCATCACCATGAAACTACTTCTCATAAACCCTAATACCTCGTCACCGATGACCCATGCCATTGCGCAGGGTGCGCAAGCTGTTGCTGCCTCGGGGACCGAAATTGTTGCGGTGCAACCAAGTTTCGGGCCGCTTTCCATCGAAGGACACTACGACGAAGCCTTTGCGGCAGCAGGTGTCGCTGAGCAACTTAGACTCGCGCAAGACTCTACAACTAGCTCGCCCCCGGATGCGGTGGTCATTGCATGTTTTGGCGACCCTGGGCTTGAGGCCGCGCGCGAAATCACCCGCGCGCCTGTGCTTGGCATTGCCGAGGCCGGTTTTCATGCCGCCAGTATGCTCGCCACGGGGTTTTCGGTTGTCACCACCATGACCCGCACCTGCATCATCGCAGAGCGACTGGTTCAGCGTTATGGCTTCGAGCACCAGTGCCGAGGCGTGCACGGCACGGATATCGCAGTGTTAGACCTGGAGGACGCCGGTAGCAGTGTGATCGACCAGATCGAGCAAACAGCCCGCGAAGCGCTCAGTCGTGATCGCAGCGGCGCGATTGTTCTTGGTTGTGCCGGCATGACAACTTTGTGCCAAACCTTGACAGAACGCCTGGGTGTGCCGGTGATTGACGGCGTGGCTGTTGCCGTCAAGTTTGCTGAGGCATTAGCCGCCTTGGGTCTTGGCACCAGTAAGCACGGAGACTATGCGACGCCACTGCCAAAGGTCTACACCGGATGGGCCAAGCCCTTCGGTTGGCCCAAGCGCTAAGACACGAGCCCACCTCTTGCTCACTCGGCGTCAGGCGCTTTTTGCAATCCACGTGGTTGCGATACTTTTTGGTGCCACAGGAATCTTTGGTGCTGTCATTGACGCAAATGCGGCGGTGATCACCTGGGGCCGAGCGGCCTTTGCTGTGCTTACCTTGGCTGCATTAGGTGGCGCATTAGGCGAGCGGGGTTTTAAACATGCGTTGACGCATGCACGGGGCTGGGCTTTATTGGGCTCTGGCACGATGCTCGCGCTGCATTGGGTGAGTTTCTTTGTATCGGTTAAGTTTGGTGGAATAGCGGTTGCAACGTTGGCCTTTGCCAGCTTTCCGGCGTTTATTACTCTGATCGAATGGGCAATCCTGCGAGAGCGCATCCAGCGCGCTGAGTGGTATCGACTTTTTGTCGTGTCGTTCGGGTTGCTGTTGATTACGCCGTCTTTTGATCTCGATAATATCGCCACCGAAGGCTTGCTTTGGGGGTTATTGTCTGGCGCCTCGTTCGGTGTGCTCGCGGTGATGAATCGCCGGGCACTATCTGGTGTCAATGCCTTTCATGTCGCGGGCTTACAAAATGCGGTGGTGTGCTTACTGCTGACGCCTTGGGTTATTTTTGAACTGCAAGAGGTGTCGCTCAGGGATTGGTACCTGATTGCAGCACTGGGCGTGATTTGTACGGGTATTGCCCATTTGCTTTTTGTCTCAAGCTTGCGCTGCTTGCACGCACGCACAGCAGGTCTGGTTGTCGCATCAGAGCCACTTTATGCCATTGCCTTCGCTTGGGTCTTGTTTGCAGAGGTTCCGAGCGCACGAACCTTAGTAGGAGCGGTTATGATGGTGGGCGCAATCTTTAGTGCCAGTTTGGCGGTGCATCGCGCAAAACACTAGATCACTATGAACTCAAACGATCGGCCTGTTTCTTCTTTGTCTGCCGCGCCCAGAGCGCCGCGACTGCGTGATATCGCGTCAGCAACAATCAGTTGTGTCGTGCCAGCCTACAACGAAGCGACGAACCTAGGTGTTTTGCTACCGCGCTTACAGGCTGTGCTTGCTCAGACCGGAGCAAGTTGGGAAATCATCGTCGTCGACGACGGCAGTCGCGACAACACCTCCGTGCTGATGCAGTCTTGGACAGCCAATCCGGGTTTTCGTTATGTTCAGCTTTCGCGAAACTTCGGTAAAGAGCCGGCGATCACTGCAGGCATTGAAGCGGCAATAGGCGACGTTGTCATTCTGCTTGACGCAGACCTTCAACATCCCCCGGAACTGTTGTCCAAGATGCTCGAGCGGTGGGCTGTGGGCGTCGATATGGTTTACGCCGTGCGTGCAAATCGCGATGATGAAAGTTTTACCAAGCGTTTTGGTACACGCGTGTTTTATTCACTACTGACTGGTGCCCGTGGCGTGCGTGTGCCTCCTCACGCCGGAGATTTTCGTCTGATGGATCGCAGCGTGGTTGACGCGCTCTTACGGTTACCTGAACGTAATCGGTTCATGAAAGGTTTATATGCCTGGGTCGGATTTGAGTCTGAACCCATTGAGTATGTGCCAGATGCTCGTCAACATGGGGAGTCCCGATTCAGCACACTGAAGTTATTGCGTTTGGCACTAACAGGGTTGACTGCTTTTACAACCTGGCCACTACGGGCGGTCAGCTTGTTTGGCTTCCTCGTTTCAATGTGTTCGTTTGCCTACGGCTTGTATATCGTCATCGAGTATCTATTGTTTGCCAATCCGGTGGATGGATGGCCCACGATCGTTACAATTTTATTGTTTTTTTCTGGGATTAATCTAATCTCTCTTGGTATTGTTGGCGAGTACATCGCCGGGATCTTTGATGAGGTTAAAGGTCGCCCGCTGTATTTAGTGCGGCAAACGCAGGGCCGACCTTATCTGCAGGGCGTGGAGCTTACGCGCGTCCCACCACGCGAATGAGCGGTATTTCTACACCGCTTGTGGTGTGCGCAGACGATTACGGCCTCGAGTCTGGTGTAGATGCCGCGATTGTTGAGCTCGCTACACACGGGCGGTTGAGTGCAACGGGATGCCTTGTGAATGCATCAGGCTTTGCGTATTCGGCTGCTGCGTTAAAGGACCTGCCGATCGATGTCGGGTTGCATCTAAACTTTACCGAGGATCTCGGCCCACCCGGAGCTTATCGTCCCCTTGGGAAGCTGATTGCGCTGGCCTACACAGGTCAGTTATCGACAACTGCAGTCCGACAACAGATTGAACAGCAGCTCGATTTGTTCCATCAATACATGGGACGAGCGCCCGATTTTGTGGATGGGCATCTTCATGTTCATCAATTGCCGCTGATTCGCACTCAGCTGATTGAGGTGTTGAGTGCGCGGTATCCCGGTCGACTTCCTTGGGTACGCGACACACGCCCCGCGTACTTGGCGCGCACATTACCGTTTATGCAACGTGTAAAAGCCCAGGTAATTGGTGCGCTCGGTGCGCGTGCGTTCTCTGTGCTCGCGCAAAAAAATGGTGCTGAGCAAAATGATGGTTTTGCCGGTGCGTATGATTTTTCGCGTCCCCATCCAGATTACGCCTGGATGTTAGAGCAGTGGTTGATGCACGCGCGTGCCTGGACCATATTGATGACGCACCCCGCAAAAAGTGCAAGTGCGCATCTAGCGTTTGGCAAGGATCGGCAGCGGGAGTTTCAGGTGCTAGAAAGTGATGATTTTTCAGAAATGCTCGAACGCTACAAACTGCGCATAGCGCGCCTCTCGACTAGGTCTGCTCAGGGTTAGTGTCTGAGAGCGCCTGGATTTCTTCGCGGCCATAAAACTTAACACCGAGTGCAATCCGATCACGGCCTTGCGACCGACGATGGCGATTCGTGTCCCGAAGGGAATACACACAGCCACAGTATTCCTGCTGGTAAAACTCTTCGCGTTTACTGATCTCAATCATGCGTGCAGAACCACCATGTTTGCGCCAGTTGTAAGTCCAATACGTTAAGTCGTTGTAACGTGCAGCCGCTCGCTCACCGCAGCCGTTAATTTGCTGCATATCTTTCCAACGCGAAATCCCCAGCGAGCTGGTGATGGTGTCGTAGCCATGTTCGTGCGCGTACAGGGCGGTACGCTCAAACCGCATGTCAAAGCACTTGGTACAGCGCTCGCCGCGTTCAGGCTCATTTTCTAAGCCCTTGATACGCTCAAACCAATTATCGACATCGTAGTCAGCATCAATGAACCCGATCCCGTGCTTTTCGGCAAAACGAATGTTTTCGTTTTTTCGAATTTCGTACTCTTTGACCGGATGAATGTTTGGGTTGTAAAAGAAAATATCGTACTGAATGCCCGCAACCAGCATGGCTTCCATCACCTCACCCGAGCAGGGAGCGCAGCAGGAGTGCAATAAAACCTTGGTCTTGCCCTCGGGTAGGGCTAAGGAGGGGCGTAGGGTATCTTTCACGATGGGATACGGTAAGCGGTAAAGCTCAAGATTTTAATCGCTATTGCCCTAAAACGGTTTCCCAAAGCTCCCGAACCGCTGCTCGTGCCTCCTGCAGCTCTGCAGGGGGGACCCGAGCGCGTTCTGCGCCTTGTAGACGAACTTCGTGCTGACGGCGACGTAGATCTCGGTAGGCATCGGCCGCTCGCTGGGCAAGCCCCTGGTCAATGAGCCCAGCGTCTGCGGCCAGACCCAACAACGCAATATTTCCCAGGTTACGAATAAGTTCTGGATGCGCTTTGCTTTGCGTGAGCACCAGGTACTGCGTGGCGAACTCTAAGTCGACCATCCCACCAGCGTCATGCTTGAGATCAAAGTCGGTGCTCTGGTTCGGATGCCCTACGGTCATTTTTTTACGCATTTTGCGTACCTCTGTGATGAGGGCAGCGGAGTCACGCGGTGCTGCTAAGACCTCGCGTCGAATGGTTTCGAAAGCATCTCCGACTGCAATATCACCCGCTGAAAAACGAGCACGGGTGAGAGCTTGATGTTCCCAGGGCCAGGCGTGTTCGAGTTGATACTTACGAAACGCTTCCACGGACACTGCAAGTAAGCCGGCATCGCCGTCTGGCCGTAACCGCAGATCTACATCATAAAGACGTCCAGAGGACGTCATGGTCGAGAGCCAGGACGTCATGCGGCGTGCGAGCTTTGCATAGATTTCTGCAGCATCTTCACGCGGATCATCATATAAATAGACGAGGTCTAAGTCCGACGAGTAGCTCAGTTCTTTTCCACCCAGTCTTCCATAAGCAATAATCGCCAAGCGTAAGGCAGGGCAGGACTGATCGTCCTGAGGTTTGCATACCAGAGGCCAAACGCGTGCCAGCGTCTCGTCTAGCAGCATATCTGCCAAAGCAGATAGTTGATCTGCAAGGCTCTCGATTGAAAGTATCCCCTCTAGGTCTTGCGCGAGAAGTTGAAAACTGAGTTGCCGTTGCATGTCCCGCATCAGATTCATCTGTTGCTCAACATCGGGCGATCCGTCTGGCAATACGCACGCATCAAGATCCGCACGCATCGCAGCACCCACTTGCTCGTAATTGATCGGCGCCATTAAAGAGTGCCAGGCGATCAAGCTGTCGAGCACCACCGGATTTTGAATGAGATACTGCGCAGCCCAGGGGCTTGCGGCCATCATGCGAGCAATGCGTGCGAGGGTCTCTGGGTATTCAGCCAATAAGGCTAGATAGGCGCTGCGCTGCGTAACCTGCTCAATCAGATCGAGCATGCGCAGCGCTGCGGTCATTGGTTGGCTTGTGTGCTTGGCGGCGTCCAAGGCGCTTGGTAAGAGGGTATCGATTCGCGCTTTGCTTGCAGCAGAGGCCGAGCGGATTCGGCTGCCTTCAAGAAATGTTTCTACGCGTTTGGTCAGTGCATTCGCGTCTTCACCGAACGAGGCCAAACTTATTTCTAGCGCAGTGAGGGCCTGTGTTGAATCTCCATTGTGTGTTGCCGGTGACTCACTTCTTGTCTTGCTTGACGCCGGCTCGTCTCCTAAGCCCGCTAGTCGGAATGCGTCTCTAAAAGTAAAAGCGACGAACTCGCGATAATGTTCGAGGGTTTGTGTGAAGTCAGAGAGAGACATACGCATGGCATGTGCCAGGTCCGCCATCCGCGCAGGGTCGCTCGGTAGAAGATGCGTTTGTGCGTCTTCGGCGTACTGCAGAGCGTGTTCTGTCCGTCGCAGGAAGACGTAGGCCTCGGCAAGGCGGTTTGCAGTCAGTGCGGGCAAGATGCCTGCCCGGCGTTGTGCGTGCAAGGCATCGAGCAGGCCGCGTTGTTGGAGGGCTGGCATGCGCCCGCCACGAATCAGCTGGGATAGCTGCACCACGAATTCAATCTCCCGAATACCACCTTCGCCGAGCTTAATGTTGAGACGAGAGTCGATACCGGGCCGCGCCAACGCTTTGCGTTGCCAATCCTGACGGATTCTTTCTCTGAGCGAGCGCAGGGCTGCCAGCGCATCGAAGTCAAAATATTTACGGTAGACGAACGGTATACGCATGCTCTCTAAGTGCTGGAGACTCAGTTTTGAATCACTATCCTTAAAAGCGCGGGCTGGCATGGGACGTCCTTTCAGCCACGCATAGCGCTCCCATTCACGTCCCTGGGTGAAGAGATATTGTTCAAAGGCATCCAGGCTCCAGGCAAGCGGTCCTGAATCCCCATCTGGGCGTAGTCGCAGATCGGTGCGAAATACTTGTCCGTCGGCATCCATCTCCGACAGGATGGGCATCATTCTTTGGGTGAGCCGGCCATAGAACTCGTGGTGGCTTATTGCCCGGGGGCCATCCGTTTCCCCTTCATCTCCGTAGAGCATGACTAAGTCAATGTCCGAGGACACGTTGAGCTCGCAGCCCCCAAGCTTCCCCATCCCGATAATCAGCATTTCCTGAGGAAGACCGGTGGCCGGATCACGTGGAATTCCGTGTGTGGAGGTCATGTCCGACATGACGCTCAGGTAGGCTTGCTCGACGGACCAATCGGCCAGCTTGGTCATGGCACCCACGACTTCCTCGATCGGAGCCAGCCCACCTAAGTCTCGGATCATGGTCAGATAAAAAGTGCGCTGACGCAATTGGCGAAGAACTTTACGGCAGACTGTCGGATTAAGTGCCAGCTCAGGTGGTCGCGGGCCCGTAAGCTCGTTGAACCAAGTTTCGATGCGGTTCGCCGTGACGGGCTCGTGGCAAAACTGTTCGAGCCAATCCGTAAATTCGGGTTTAGCCTGAGTGAGCCGGCGCAGCACCCCGGACCAAGGAAGGGCATGAGGGATCAACAGTTGGGTCATTCGTGGTTTATCGCTAAGACAGCTTCAGCAGTTTGGGTTATAAGTTTGCACAATACCGCACAGAACGTGACCGACAAAATATAGAGCTATAAATAGTTTTGCGAATTATCAAAAATACACTACGAATCCTCGTGATTAGCATGTTGGTCCTCTATGGCGTTGCAGCCTTAGGTATGCTGGTTGTGCGCTTTTGGGTTGTGCCCCATGTCAATGAGTGGCGTCCCCAGATCGAACAGCGTCTGTCTGTGGCCCTAGATGCGAAGGTCACGATTGGTCAACTTTCGGCAGCCTGGGCAGGACTAAATCCTACTTTATCCATCCAGAATCTTCGACTTGTGAGCCCACAGGGGCAGGAGTTCTTGCGCATACCGGACGCTTTTGCCGTGATCGGATGGCGTAGTTTGCTTGCCTGGGACTTGCGACTCAAGCAGCTGGAAGTCAATGGTATTGAAGTGTCAGCCGAGCGGCGTCCAGACGGCGCACTCGTTATTGCCGGGCAAACGCTCAGCGATTCGCCCTCCGAACATGTGCGTCTCGACGCCAATGTGCTGGCGGTACGGTGGTTGCTCAACCAAGGGCACATTCAGTTTCGCGAGGCGAGGCTGAGTTGGCATGATCGCTTGCGTGAGGCGCCACCCCTCGTGTTGGACGGCATTGAGATTGAGCTGATCAATAACCTGTTCTCGCACCAACTTCAGTTAAATGCTCCGCTGCCAGCTGATTTAGGTAATCGCCTTCAGTTTGTCGCGAAAACGCAAAATAATCTGAATCCGCTCGCCTCCCATGAGAACGGGCAAGCGCAAATCTACATCGAGTTGGACGACGTTCAGCCAAGTGCTTGGTCACCGTGGCTAGATTTGCCGAAGATAGATGGTCGTCTGCACACCAAACTCTGGACCGACGTGAGTGCAGGGCATTTGACCACGTCTACCCTGGAGTTAGCGGGTTCGTCGCTCACCGGTCTGCTCCCGTCACAGGAACAGACACGTACCCATATCGATCAAATGACCGTGCGTATTTCTGGTCGGCCAGGTGATTTATTTGTTGGGGATAGCTGGCCTATTTTTTCTCGCTCCGCGGACCGTAGTGGCTTGACGATTTCGGCTTCGGCTAAAAACTTGGCTTTCCGGGGAGGGGTGTTTGCTCCAGACCGTTTGGCGCTGGATGACGTCTCGTTGCAGGGGCAACTGCTTCGTCGGTCAGATGAAGTGTTGTCGGTCTTGGTCAAGCAGCTTGGTATGAAGACAGCTGGCGCTGATGTCTTGATTTCTGGCTCTTGGAGCCCCGGAGGGGACTCTAGCGCTGGTGTGTTGGATCTCAGTGGAACGCTTTCGAATGTTCCGGCGGCCAATTTGCATCAGTACGTAACGACTGCTGTGGATGCGCAAACACGGCAGTGGATGCGTGAGGCCTTGAAACAGGGAAACGTAACGAAGGCCACGATCAAAGTGCAGGGCGATTTAACGCATTTTCCCTTTAATAGTCCCGAACACGCGGGGGTGTTCAAGATTGAGAGCGCGGTCAAGGACCTCGTCATCGATTATGACCCAGCAACCGCGGGTAAATTGGCTTGGCCAGCCCTCATCCTCGAGCAAGGTACGGTTACGCTGGATAAGTCAACGCTAGATCTGCGTAGCAATCGGGCGGCTGTCTTCGATACGCATGGAGGGCGGCTTGCTATCCAGGGTCTGACCGCAAACATTCCAGACCTTGCATCTAAGCCGATACTGACAGTCCAAGCACAAACCCAGAATTTGGCTGACGATTATGTCCGCATTTTGCGTGGTACTCCGCTTGCTAAAGATGTGACGCACATCCTCAATGACGTCAAGGTCAGTGGTTCGCTCGGTCTGCCGATCTCATTTACGTTGGATTTGAACCATCTTGATCAACCTCTCGTTAAAGGCTCGGTTCAACTGAGTAACAATGTGGTCAGCTACTTGGAGGACCTTCGCTTGGAGGCTGTGCAAGGCGAGGTGCGCTTCACAGAGGCGACTTTTCAAGCGGATACACTCAGCGCGCAGTTTCTTGGGGGGCCGTTACGTCTTTCCGGTAGTTGGGGCAAAGCGCAATTAGGGCTTCGTTTCGATGGTGAGCTGACGGCCGACGGCCTGCGTAAGCTCAGTGCCGCCAAAACACTAAGTGTGTTTACAGGGAGGACGAAATATTCCGGCTCGCTTAAGACTTTACCCAACTCAGGTTTTGACGCCCAAATTACTTCCACCCTGGAAGGGGTCGCGATTAAGTTGCCAGCCCCTCTTGGAAAGGCTGCTCCACGGCGCCTGGGGCTATCGGCGCGATGGACCCACACCCCGGGACAAAAGGGGGCTGAGCATGTCTTGAGCATGTCCTTTGGGAATGTGTTGAGTGGTAGGTTCGAGCGTCAAGCAGCGTCTCGCAGTAAGACATTTTTTAATCGTGCGACCTTAGCGATGGGGGGGCAAGCTATTCTTCCAGCATCGGGTCTGACGGTTGATCTCAAATTAGATCGCATTGACTGGGAGGACTGGAAAGAATTCTCAGCCAACTTAAGCGAACCGAGTCTTGGCAAAGAGAACGCTAATATTGTTCCATCATTTCAACAATTCAAACTGAGCGCCACGCAGTTGACTTGGGGTGAAATGCGTTTGTCAGGGATGGCACTGACTGCGAATAGACAGCAAGAGGGGAAGTGGAGCGCACAATTAAAGTCCAAGGAGACCGAAGGTTTTGCATCTTGGCAGGAGGCGCAGGGGGCGATCGCCGGACGCGTCTATGCGCGTTTTTCGAAACTCGCGCTTGGCTCGGCAACGACGACGCAGGGTGAGCCACCTAAAACGGACATGATTGACGAGAAGCAGTGGTCTGAAATGCCCGCGATAGATTTGACCATCGACGATTTCACATTGTTTGGCAGTCGGCTTGGAACGCTGCGCTTGCTCGGGGCGACGGTTCGCCGAGGCGAGGACTGGAAAATTGAAAAGCTGGAAATAAAGAATCCCTACGGTTCTTTGAATGCGACGGGTGATTGGCGCTTGACTGGTCCTGCACGTGGCGTGAGTCTTGATGCGAAAGTCGATGTTGTCGACCTCGGTAAACTCTCGGACATGATGGGGTACCCCGATCGCGCTAAAGGCGGCAAAGGCACACTTAACGGACGTATCGATTGGGGCGATTTCCCCTGGGTATATCGCTATGGTGGATTAAATGGTCAGGCCAGTCTTTCGCTTAAGGATGGTGTGTTTGCCCATGTCACATCACGTAGCGCGCGACTGCTCGAGTTATTGTCGCTTCAATCCCTTCAACGCATTTTGAGCTTGAATTTCCGGGTTGGTGATGAGTTTAAAGACGGCTTTCCCTGGGACACGATTGATGGAAAATTCTCCATTGAAGCCGGCGTGGTCAAGTCTCAAGACTTTGTCGTGCGCAGTCCTGTTGTCACGGTGGCCTTCACCGGAGGGTCAGATTTAGACAAGAAAGTTTGGGATATGCACGCGGACGTAAAACCACGGTTCGACCTGAGCGGTACGGCGGTCGCAACGGCCTTTGTAGTGAATCCCATCGCGGGGTTAAGTGCGTTGCTGACGCAATACGTACTGCGTAACCCGATTGAGAGAGCGTTGAGTGTGCAGTACCGAGTTAAGGGGCCATGGGACGACCCGATCCTTGAGCCAGTCGAGGCGCCAGCCGTTCAGCCTGCGCCTGCTTCGCCTGGCGGGTAATTACTTCTTCATCATGTCGAAGAATTCGGCATTGTTCTTGGTGGAACGCATCTTGTCCAAGATAAATTCCATTGACTCGACCTCGTCCATATCATGAATGAATTTGCGCAACACCCAGATTTTTTGTAACAGCTCTGGCTTGATGAGCAATTCTTCGCGACGCGTTCCTGATTTGTTCAGGTTGATCGCTGGATATACGCGTTTTTCTGCTAAACGGCGCTCGAGGTGAACCTCAGAGTTACCGGTTCCTTTGAACTCTTCGTAGATGACCTCGTCCATCCGGCTACCGGTTTCGATCAGCGCGGTGCCGATGATGGTCAGTGAGCCGCCTTCTTCGAGGTTACGTGCAGCGCCGAAGAAGCGTTTCGGGCGTTGTAGCGCGTTCGCATCCACACCGCCAGTCAGAACCTTGCCGGAAGCTGGGACGACCGTGTTGTAGGCGCGTGCGAGGCGTGTGATCGAGTCAAGCAGAATGACAACGTCTTTCTTCATTTCGACCAAACGCTTGGCGCGTTCAATCACCATTTCGGCGACTTGCACGTGGCGCGTTGCAGGTTCGTCGAAGGTTGAGGCAACCACTTCGCCGCGGACGGTGCGTTGCATTTCAGTGACTTCCTCGGGGCGTTCGTCAACGAGCATGACGATCATCACGGCATCTGGAAAGTTTGTCGTGATGGCGTGTGCAATATGCTGCATCATCACGGTCTTACCAGACTTCGGGCTCGCCACGATCAGTCCGCGCTGGCCTTTACCGATCGGCGCAAAGACATCCAGAATGCGACCTGTGAGGTTCTCTTCACTCTTGATATCACGCTCCAGCACCATCACTTTGTCAGGGTGTAGAGGAGTCAGGTTTTCAAACATGATGCGATGCTTGATCGCCTCAGGCGGGAATCCATTGACCTTATCGACTTTGACGAGCGCAAAGTAGCGCTCGCCGTCTTTTGGAGTCCGCACTTCGCCTTCAATCGAATCGCCTGTATGCAAGTTAAAACGGCGAATTTGAGAGGGCGAAATATAAATGTCGTCTGTACTTGCTAAGTAAGAAGTGTCAGGCGAGCGCAAGAAGCCAAAGCCGTCTGGCAGGACTTCAAGTACGCCATCTCCAAAAATTTGTTCGCCCTGTTTGGCGCGGCGCTTCATGATAGCAAACATCAATTCTTGTTTGCGGAGCCGGTTGGCGTTTTCGATTTCTAGGCCTGCGGCCATTTCGAGCAGCTGCGAAACGTGCTGCGCCTTCAATTCGTTAAGGTGCATTGATGTGCTTATAGAAAAGTGACTTCAGTCAAGAAGCGGGATATGAAAGAGATCAAGGGTGTTTCAAGCAGAACAGCTCGCGCTAAGCAGAGTCAGTGGCGGGCCTCGAAGGGGCCCGCGCGTGGAAGCGAATTAGATCGAGTCGTTCAGGAATGCTGTCAGTTGTGATTTCGACAAAGCGCCCACTTTGGTCGCTGCGACCTGGCCGTCTTTAAACAACATCAGAGTCGGGATGCCACGAATACCAAATTTGGCTGCAGTTTCAGGATTTTCGTCTACGTTCAGTTTGGCGATTGTCACTTTACCAGCGTATTCAGCCGAAACTTCTTCGAGCATTGGTGCAATCATTTTGCAGGGGCCGCACCAAGCTGCCCAGTAATCGACCAACACGGGTTGGGATGACTTAAGCACGTCCGCATCAAAGCTGACATCGCTCACGTTTTTGATGTGTTCACTCATGTTTTTCTCTTGAATTTGGTCGCGTCCGGCGCACAGGCTGGGACATCGTTTAGTCATTAAAGCATAACATCTCGTCTTCGGTTTGGCATTTTCCGTAAAATGACCTTCTTTTCTACCGTAGTTGGGGATAACTTGAGTAATCAGTCGTATAACGAATCATCTATTCGGGTATTAAAAGGGCTTGAGCCCGTGCGCCAGCGCCCCGGTATGTACACCCGTACCGAAAACCCCCTACACATCATTCAGGAAGTGATCGATAACGCAGCCGACGAAGCGCTAGCCGGCTTCGGTAAGCAAATCCAGGTCACGCTCCACACGGATGGCAGCGTGACAGTTGAGGACGATGGCCGCGGCATTCCTGTCGGGCTCCATCCGGAAGAGAAGGCGCCCGTCGCCGAACTCGTGTTTACGCGCCTGCATGCGGGCGGAAAGTTCGATAAGAAAGGCGGTGGAGCTTACGCATTCTCTGGTGGGCTCCACGGCGTGGGTGTCTCGGTGACGAATGCACTGTCCAAGCGGCTCGAGCTTGTCATCTGGCGAGAGGGCGGTGCGCATCGCATGGCCTTCGGAGATGGTGCTGTGGTCGAGGCACTCAAGCTTGCCCCAGAGCTCTTGCGTAAGAAGTCCGGTACGCGTGTACGGGTTTGGCCAGATGCCAGTTTTTTTGATTCCGCCGCCATTCCGTTGAATGAGCTCACGCATTTGTTGCGCAGCAAAGCCGTATTGATGGCGGGCGTCAAGGTTAGCCTGACCAACGAGAAAACAGGCGACACCAAGACTTGGCAATATGAAAATGGTTTGGCTGGCTATCTGACCGAAGCGTTAGATGGCACCGAGTTGCGCGTGCCTCTTTTTGGCGGTGAGCAGTTTGCCGCAGCTGACCACGAGAGCTTTGCCGATGGTGAGGGCGCGCAGTGGGTCGTTGCCTGGGCCGATGAGGGGAATGTTGTTCGCGAGTCTTACGTGAATCTGATCCCAACGCCAGCCGGGGGAACCCACGAATCCGGCTTGCGCGAAGGTTTATTTGCCTCCGTAAAAGCGTTTGCCGAGCTACATGGCTTGCTGCCCAAGGGGGTTAAGTTACTGCCCGAGGACGTTTTCGCCCGCACAAGCTTTGTCCTCTCAGCTAAAGTCCTTGATCCGCAGTTTCAGGGGCAGATTAAAGAAAGACTCAATAGCCGGGATGCAGTGCGTTTGGTCGGTGGATTTGTTCGCACCTCACTCGATCTGTGGCTCAATACCCACGTGGAGTACGGCAAAAAGCTGGCTGAGCTAGCGATTCGGCAGGCGCAGGCACGTGCGCGCTCTGCTCAAAAGGTAGAAAAGCGCAAGAGCTCGGGTGTCGCGGTGTTGCCAGGCAAACTCACGGATTGTGAGTCCTCCGATGTGTCGCGCACCGAAGTCTTTCTTGTGGAGGGTGACTCGGCAGGTGGCTCCGCCAAGATGGGACGCGACAAGGAGTTTCAGGCCATCTTGCCCTTGCGCGGCAAGGTGTTAAATGCTTGGGAAGTCGATCGCGACCGCTTGTTTGCCAATAACGAAATTCACGATATTTCCGTTGCAATCGGCGTGGATCCACATGGTCTCAAGGACACCCCGGACCTATCCGGTTTGCGTTACGGTCGAGTTTGTATCTTGTCGGACGCTGACGTTGACGGCTCGCATATTCAAGTGTTGTTGTTGACACTGTTCTACCGTCACTTTCCACGGCTGGTTGAGCTCGGACATGTGCATGTTGCGCGACCCCCACTGTTTCGTGTAGACGTCCCTTCGCTGGGTAAACGTCCTGCACGCAAAATTTACTGCCTGGATGCCGGAGAGCTTGAGGTGGTTCAGGACAAGCTACGCAAAGAAGGGGTAAGAGAGGGTTCCTGGGACATTAGCCGTTTTAAAGGTCTTGGCGAAATGAGTCCCGAGCAGCTTTGGGAAACAACCATGAACCCTGACACCAGGCGCATGCTGCCTGTCGGCTATGGGTCGCTTGATCCTGAGGCGACGACGCGTATGTTCGATATGTTGATGGGTAAGGGTGAGTCTGGTGCTCGCCGTACTTGGCTTGAAGACAAGGGTAATCTTGCAGAGGTTGATATTTAAATGAATGATGGTACTCAACCTGGGTTGTTTGACCCTTCGTCGTCGGATGATTCTTTGACGCTAGGCTTGTACGCCGAGCAGGCGTATCTGGACTATGCCGTATCGGTGGTGCGTGGCCGTGCCTTGCCAGATGTCGGTGATGGACAGAAGCCTGTACAGCGCAGAATCCTCTATGCCATGCAAGCGATGGGCTTGCAATCGGGAGCAAAGCCGGTCAAGTCTGCCAGAGTCGTGGGTGATGTGCTGGGTAAGTACCACCCGCACGGTGATCAGGCGGCCTACGATGCACTGGTGCGCATGGCTCAGAAGTTTTCTTTGCGCTATCCCTTGATCGATGGCCAAGGTAATTTCGGTTCGCGAGATGGAGATAACGCGGCTGCGATGCGCTACACCGAAGCGCGCCTAACGCCGTTCGCCCGTCTGTTGCTTGAGGAGCTCGACGAGGGGACGGTAGATTTCATCCCCAATTACGACGGCAGCCATCAAGAGCCACAAATGCTGCCAGCACGCTTACCGGTAATGTTGCTGAACGGTGCCTCGGGAATCGCCGTCGGCATGGCAACCGAAATCCCGGCGCACAACTTGCGCGAAATCGCTCAGGCTTGCGTCGCGCTAATTAAGCAGCCAAACACGTCAGACGAAGAGTTGTTTGAAATGGTTCCTGGCCCAGATTTCGCGGGAGGCGGGCAGATCATTACGCCAGCGGCAGAGATCGCCCAGATCTATCAGTCGGGACGCGGCTCGATCAAAGCGCGCGCGCGCTGGCAATTCGAAGAAATGGCGCGTGGCCAATGGCAGCTGGTTGTGCATGAGTTGCCACCCGGCGCCTCGTGCCAGCGTGTGCTGGAAGAAATCGAAGATCTCACCAATCCGAAAGTTAAAACCGGTAAAAAGACTCTAACGCCAGAGCAGCAACAGACGAAGTCACAGATGCTTGCGCTGCTAGACGCCGTGCGTGATGAGTCGGGTAAAGACGCTGCCGTGCGTTTGGTTTTCGAACCCAAGACCTCCAAAATTGATCGCGACGAGTTCGTCAACACCTTGCTTGCACAGACCAGCATGGAAACAAGCGTGCCGATCAACCTAGTTTGCATCGGGACGGATCACCGGCCACGTCAGAAAGGCTTGCGCCAGGCGCTGCTCGAATGGATTGGATTCCGGACCGATACGGTTCTTCGCCGTACCCAGTACCGCTACGACAAGGTTAGCGACCGCATCCACGTTCTCGAAGGTCGGATGCTGGTTTATCTGAACGTCGACGAAGTGATTCAGACCATTCGCGAGTCTGATGAGCCGCGCGCGGCATTGATGAAGCGCTTTAA
>CAMCWG010000013.1 GCA_945882005.1 Bordetella parapertussis | reverse complement strand
TGTACGCACCTAAAGTCGATCAAGATGGTAACGAGCTTGGTGGTGTGCCAGTCGCTTTACTCGATGCGCCGCTTGGGACCTACCTCGGGTGGAATATTACTGCCGACGGTGCTAAACCTTTTCACAAGGGACAAATCTGCAACTACGTCGGAGGAATGATCCCCTTTGCTCGCACAGCAGCCGAACGCAAAGCGAACAACGACCCAAGACCGTCTCTCGAAGAGCGCTATGGAACGCATGAGGGCTATGTCGCTGCGCTCACGAAGGGCACAGAACGTGCCGTGAAAGAAGGCTTTCTACTCCCCGTCGACGCTGCGCAACTCATCGAACAGGCGCGGGCCAGCAAGGTTCTTCGTTAAAGCACGTCGCACAGGAGCGCGTACGCAACGCACTCCTGTGTTCCGCATCTCGTTAGAGCACCCAAAAGTGATGGGTGCCGTCTCGCCCTAATTGCTCGACAAGACCAAACTCCCAGTCCAGGTAGGCTTGCATAGCGGCATGCGCGTTGTCCGTGCCTTCGTAGGGGCGTTTGTAACGATCGATCGGATCTGACAGCAAATACGTGGCACCGTGCTCTAAGGGGAAGCCAGAGGCTACCCATGCTTTGGTTCCCCCTTTAAGCACCGACACCTCGGCGCTCAGCATGTCTGCGATCTCGGTCGCCGCAAAACTTGACTGCACCCCATCCGCACAAACCAAGACATAATGCGCCGCACGCGGTATTGCGCCTACAGCGGCCTTAAACTGAGATCGCAAGACATAGCGCGCGCCGGCGATATGACCTTTTACGTACTGCGCATGCTTACTAAGATCGAGAATAACGATCGCGTGATCTTTTTGCAGTTGCGTCAATTCCTCAGCCTGAACCATTTTGACTTTTGGTACAGGCGGTAATGGCGAAGCCCAATCGCCCCGTTCGCTGTATTGCTCCGCTGACACACCATCCACGACACAAACGTCCCAAGCCATTTGGGCGAGCCAGGACGCGGTCATATTCGCACGCACCCCATCACGATCTACCAGCACAATGCGCGCTCCGCGCACAGGCGCCACCATTTCGGTCTCCTGAACCAACTGCCCGCCAGGTGTGGAGCGAAACCCAGGCAAATGTCCAGCGGCAAACTCCTCCGGCGTACGGGTGTCAAAAAAATAGGTCGTTCGGCCAATCTGGGAACGCCAGCTATCAAGCTCTGCAAGCGTTGTACGTTTAACGCCCGCCCGATCAGCGACATTGCGCGCACGTGCCCCCGCACTTTCAACCGTCGTCACGGAGACCTCAGAAAATTTACGCGTCTGGCCGCGGTCTAACGTCTGTCCTGCAAGGGTCCAACCGATCGTGCCGTTACGCAACGCGGCCACTTTGTTGGGTATGCCAGCATTGACTAAAGATTGTGTACCAATAATGCTTCGCGTGCGGCCCGCGCAATTCACAATGACACGCGTCTCCGGTCGAGGCGCTAACTCTGCAATGCGCAAGACCAATTCAGCGCCGGGGCAACTTATGGCAGTCGGAATGCTCATCGTGTTGTACTCGTCAAACCGCCGCGCATCCACAATGACAACATCGGCCTGGGCATCGATAAGCGCCTGCACCTCTTCGGCGGGTAGCGAGGGGGTGTGGCTCTTAGACTCCACAAGTTCACCAAAGGATTTACTTGGGACATTCACATCACGGAATAGCTCGCCCCCGGCAGCGCGCCATGCGCGTACACCACCTTGAAATATCGACACATTTTGATAACCCAGCTGCACGAGACGCCTTGCTGCCAACATTGCATCGCTTTGTTCACTCGGCACATCCCCTTCATCAAACGTGACAATCCAGACATCGCGACGCGGCAGTACTGCGTAGGCATCAGCCTCCACACGCGACAATGGAAAATTCGCTGCGAAGAGCGGGTGACATTGCGCGTGTGGATCTTCTTCACGCACGTCCAACAAAGCAATTTCGCGGCGCTCAAGCAAGGCGGAGCGCACAGCCGCATAGTCAGCGGTATGAATAGATCGATCGATTAGCGCAGCCATATTAATTATTTCCAAAGATTGGGTACGACGCTATTGCAGTAGCCCGAAACAAAAGATTTTGAGACACCCGTCGCGGGATCAAAGACATGACGATTAATACGACCGATATTCCCACCGTAAACGTGAATGCTAATTGATGTCCGATCTTGATAAAAATTTGCGACCTCATGCACATCATGCGTGGACGGCGACACTGAGCCGACCTGGCCAGGCAACAAGATGACCGAATCTCCGCGACGCAAACTACCATCGCTTTGCCTGTGATAATGGGTATCCACTTCTTTACCTCGCAACATCCCAATCAAGCCCCAAGTCATGTGGTCATGCACGGGCGTTTTTTGCCCCGGCCCCCACACAAAACTAACGATGGAAAACAAGTCCAACGGATCCGCGTACAACAAGTACTGCTGGTAGTGCTGGGGATGTGCTCTCGTAAACGCCTCAGGTAACCAATTGTCGTTTGCAACAAGTCGTGCCAACAAAGCCGATCCACGCGTCAAGATTTCCGGTTCGGCGGGTTTGTTTTGCAGCATTCTCGACATATCCTGCACGAACGTCAGCAAACTTGATTGACTCATGTCTAAGCTCTCCTATTGGTAAGCACATCATAAATGCTCAGTACGGCTCAGTACGCCGTTTGAGCGGAAAGTATCTGAACAACAAAACTAAGCAATATTTACTTCTCGCGCCTATTGCTGTCACACAACGATCAAGGACAAGCCATAAATACAACTATCCTTTGAAGAAAGCCTTCCTCTATACTCCAAAGCTTTACCAAGTATTGGAAAACACTCACTTTTTTGGGTGGAGCCAGCCATTCAATGGGGGCAATTCTTAGCATAGGTATGTCGGATGTGGATTGTTAGGACAGCATTAGAGCGGCCTTACACATTTATTGTGATGGCAATCCTCATCCTGCTTTCCACACCACTCGCGGTCATGCGCACCCCAGTCGATGTTCTACCCGAAATCGACATTCCGGTTGTGACAGTGATCTGGAGCTACAACGGGTTGTCAGCGCAGCAGATGGGCAATCGCATCGCTCAAACGCACGAGCGATCCCTCACCACGACTGTCAACGACATCAAATCCATTGAGTCAAGGTCGATTGGTGGCCTAACAATCATCAAAATTTACTTCCAACCAAAAGTAAATATCCAAATGGCGATCGCACAAGTCGTCGCCGTGTCACAGTCCGCGCTGCGACAAATGCCGCCAGGCATCACACCGCCTCTAGTGATTAAGTACACCGCATCTTCGATCCCTGTCGTTCAAATTGGAATGTCGAGCAAAACGCTGTCAGAGAAAGACCTTTTCGACGCAGCATTGAATACTCTACGACCACAGCTCGTCACAATCCCAGGCATTGCGATCCCCTTCCCCTACGGTGGCAAAGTGCGAGCCATTTCAGTGGACATTGATCCGGAAGCCCTTCGCTCAAAGGGTATGACATCGTCTGATGTGATCAATGCCATTTCTAGCCAGAACCTAACGCTGCCTTCGGGCACCACTAAAATCGAAGACATCGAATTTAATATCTCGATGAATTCTTCCCCGCCAAGTATCGCGGGACTAAACAATATTCCTGTGCGCACCGTCAATGGCGCCACGACGTACCTGCGTGAAGTTGCTCACGTGCGCGATGGATTCTCGCCTCAAATCAACATTGTGCGTCAAAACGGCGAGCGGGGACTCCTGCTTACGGCATTGAAGAATGGAGGTGCATCAACGCTTGATATTGTCAGCACGATTAAGCAACGGCTACCCTCGATACTCCCTCTGTTACCTGAAGGCATCGAGGTATCCCTGATCGCAGATCAATCGATTTTCGTCAAACAAGCGATCGCTGGCGTTATACACGAGGCTTTACTCGCGGGCGCACTGACCGCTTTGATGTTGTTACTTTTTTTGGGAAATTGGCGAACCACTGTGATTATCGCAGTATCGATTCCGCTATCAATATTTAGTTCGCTGATCGCCCTACACCTCATCGGCGAGACCATCAACATTATGACGCTCGGAGGGCTTGCGCTCGCCGTAGGTATTTTGGTTGATGATGCCACTGTCACAATCGAAAACATCGAACGCCACATCCATATGGGCAAAGGTCTCTATGAAGCCGTGATGGACGGGGCAGGCGAAATCGCAGTCCCAACGTTCGTCTCTACTCTTTGTATTTGCATTGTGTTCGTCCCCATGTTTTTCTTGGGCGGTGTTGCCCGATACCTTTTTGTGCCACTTGCTGAAGCCGTCAGTTTCGCCATGCTCGCCTCCTATGTGCTGTCGCGGACTCTTGTTCCAACGATGGCGTACCTACTCTTAAAAAACCAAGGCAGCCCCGGCTGGTTCGCGGCGTACATTCATCTTGCCCATGTCCGCTTCAACAAAAAATTCGAACGCTTTCGTGCGACTTACTCCACTGTACTCGGCAGTCTTCTGGAACATCGCGCTCGTTTCATTCTCGGCTTTCTTGGGTTTTGTATTCTGTCCTGCGGCATTTATGCACTCCTTGGAAGAGACTTGTTTCCAACGGTCGATACCGGCCAAATCAAGTTGCATATGCGCGCACCAAGTGGCACTCGGGTCGAGAGGACAGCAATCATTTCAGACGAAGTCCAAGCGGTCATTCGCAGAATAATTCCTGCCAAGGATCTAGATGGAATCTTGGACAACGTCGGCCAGCCAAACAGCGGAATCAATCTTTCCTACAGCAGCTCTGGCACGATTGGATCGTTTGATGCCGACATCATGATTTCGCTCAACCCCGGCCATAAGCCCAGCGAATACTACATGGACAAGATCCTCCCAGAGTTACGCAAAACTTTTCCGGGTGTGGAGTTCTACTACCAAGCGGCCGACATCGTCACTCAAATCTTAAACTTTGGAATTCCTGCAGCGATCGATGTCCAAATCGTTGGAAACAACTATGCCGCGAATCAACAACTCGCCGCAAAACTTGTTAGTAAAGTTGCTGCCATACCTGGAGCGGCGGATGTACACATTCACCAACGACTGGATAGACCCGCCATTTCACTCACCATGGATCGTGCCCGAATGCAGGCCATGGGTCTTACACCGGCAGACCTCGCCCAAAACGTACTGTTACCACTTTCAGGCAGCTCACAGACCTCTCCTAATTTTTGGTTGAATCCGAACAACAACATCAACTACTCCATTCAGGTCCAGGCACCACAAGCACGCATTGGATCAATGGACGAGCTATTGCGACTACCAATCGGACCGTCCAATGCGGCAGCCTCGAATGCTTCTGCGGCCGTGAACAGTGCCACGGGACGCGGAACGCAGCTGCTAGGCAATTTAGTCACCGCCACTCCAACGACAGAGTTCGCCATTTTCACGCGCTACAACATTCTTCCGGCAATTAACATTTACGCAAACGTCAGAGGTCGGGACCTCGCGTCAGTGGCCAATGAAGTTCAAGCGATTATTGACGAAGCTAAGAGTCAGCTCCCGCGCGGCAGTCGTATATCGATGCGAGGTCAAGTGGAAACGATGAATGAGTCCTTCAAAGGACTTGGTATCGGATTAATCGGTGCGATTGTTCTTGTCTATCTACTCATTGTCGTGAACTTCCAGTCTTGGTTAGATCCATTTATTGTGATCGCTGCACTGGTCGCCGCGCTCGCAGGTATCGCATGGATGCTTATTCTGACAGCGACAAACCTGAGCGTCCCGGCTCTGACGGGAGCGATTATGACAATGGGTGTTGCCACCGCAAACAGCGTACTGGTAATTTCATTCGCACGGCAGCGCTTAAAGGACGGTCTTGCGCCGGTAGCCGCCGCACTGGAGGCCGGTTCTACTCGCTTGCGACCTGTGCTAATGACCGCCCTTGCAATGATTATCGGCATGTTGCCCATGGCAATCGGAATCGGGGAAGGTGCTGAGCAGAATGCTCCCTTAGGTCGCGCCGTCATCGGTGGTTTGATCTTCGCAACTGTATCCACTGTTTTATTTGTACCTGTCCTGTTTGCCACCTTTCATGAGCGCTTGGCGGCGCGTAAGTTGAACAAGGAATTGACCACATGACGGACTCAGGCAAAAGCACTATCGCGACAATGCGGCGAGTCAAACTCGCGACTGCTGTCGTCTTTGTCTTTCTTTTGCTCGGCCTTGGAAAGACACTCTACTCGCGCTGGTCATACGGAGATGTCCTTGCACAGCGTAGCGAGGAGGCATCGCAGCTCCATGTACTTGTGACACAACCAACACTCCAGAACCCAAACAGCCCGAACATGAGACTCGTCTTGCCCGGCACATTGCTTGGCATTAATGAAGCGCTGATTCACGCCCGCGTGAATGGCTATGTCAAAGAATGGCAGAAAGACATCGGGGATAACGTCAAACAGGGAGAGACCCTCGCTGTGCTGGACATTCCTGAAATCAACCGGCAGGTAGAGGAAGCGGGAGCTAATTTTCAATTAGCTAAAACGGCGTATGAGCGATGGAGAAAGCTGCGGGCACAAGACGCTGTATCTCAGCAAGAGCTCGATGAAAAAACCGCTCTATATCGCCAAAGCGAAGCGGTACTCAAACGCCTTAAGCAGTTGCAGAGTTTCGGTACAGTCGTCGCTCCCTTTAGCGGTCGAGTCACAAAGCGCAATATCAACACAGGCGATCTCGTTAACTCAGGCAACGTAGGCACTGCCCAAGCGATGTTTGCGATGGCGCGCGTTGATAAGCTACATGTATATGCTTACCTCCCGCAAGATCGTGTTTCACAAATAAAAGTTGGTGACAAAGTTGAGGTCTATCAGCCCAGTGCACCGGACAAAGTGGTAGAAGGTCGTATCGCACGCACAGCCGGCGCAATCGATATGCAAACGCGTACGCTACAAGTGGATGTTGAGATCGACAACGCCAACAATGCCTTCATGCCAGGCACTTATGTTGAACTCGCCTTCAAAATCACTCCAAGTAATAATTTGATTGTGCCGACAAATACTTTAATCTTTGGTGCTGGTGGTCCGTATGTCGCGACGGTTAAGGACGAAATCATCACCAGAAAGAAAGTGACGCTTGGCATCGACTTTGGTATGCAAGTCGAGGTGCGTAGCGGTGTGACGAAAGACGATTGGTTGATTTTGAATCCGTTGGACTCCGTGACTGACGGTCAACGCGTCATCGTACAAGTTGCCAAACCAGCAGCCTCGCCTGCTAGACGCGGCTCATGAGGCACGCTCTTGCCCTTGGTCTCTTGGCGCTGACATGTGTCGGCTGCTCTCCCATCGGTCCAGATTACGAGCGCCCGGAGATTGAACTTCCTCAAAACTGGAAAAGCTTACCGGGTGCTAACCCAGCACTGTGGAAAACAGCGGATCCTTCTGATGACGCACCCAAGGATAAATGGTGGAAGACGTTTAATGACAAGACTCTGGAAGAGCTCATTGAAAAGTGTCTTGCGAATAACAATACATTACAAGTGTCTTTGGCACGGCTAGATCAGGCAGTTGCGCAGAGCGAGGCTCGCGGTGCAGCATTGCTTCCAAGTCTAAATCTAGGCGCTGCCGCTACGCGGACGCGAACATCAGAAAATAGACCGACTACTACCTACACGAGCGTCAATTCGTCCACGACTCAAAACGATTTTCGTCCGGTCGCTGTCATGACTTACGAAATTGACTGGCTTGGCAAAGTGCGCCGAGATGTTGAGGCGTCAACGAACACAGCAGCGCAAGCTGCGGCTGATACTGAGAACGTTAAGTTATTGTTAACTGCGCAGCTTGCAAGCGCTTATTTCTTGCTCCGACAATACGACGAAGAAATCCGAGTCCTGAGTAATATCGTTGCAATCCAGAAAAAGCTTCTAGACCTGATTCAGAAACGCTATGACCTAGGTGCGGCAGGTCGCACTGAACTATCGCAACAAACCGCTCTAGGTGAGTCTAGCGGCGCACAGCTTGAGCTGTTGCGCTCACTACGCAACGTTCAAGAAAATTTAATTGCTACGCTTACTGGCACCCCGGCTGCGCTATTCTCGCTTGCACCTGGTCGTCTGCCGGATCACCCGCCAGCGTTTCCTGTCAGCCTACCCTCCTCATTACTTGAGCGTCGACCTGATGTCGCAGCAGCAGAGCGGGCGATGGCAGCCGCAAATGCCCAAGTGGGTGTCGCGAAGGCTGCATTTTTTCCGTCCCTTTTGATTGCACCAGCATTTTTCGGGACCGACTCGACGAACCTTGCGAATCTACTGAGCATGCCCTCTATTATTTGGTCGATCGGTTTGACAGCAACGCAAACGCTGTTTGACGGAGGACGCACAAGCGCAAACTACCGCTTTGCTCAAGCGGGCTATCGCGCAACAGCAGCAAGCTATCGCCAAACAATCACCGTTGCGATCCAAGAAACACAGGATGCAATGAGCAGTGTGCAACAGTTGGAGCGCGCACGTAGCAAACAAGACGAGGCGGTACGCAACCTAAACAAGGCCTACCAAATCAGTGCGATTCGCTACCGTGAAGGCCTAGACACCGCGCAGACTCTTGCCTTGATCCAGCAAAACCAATTGACTGCTCAGCGCATTAAATGGCAGATGCATGGCGGACAGTTTTTAGCAAACATCGCACTCGTTAAGGCGCTCGGCGGTGGCTGGGACGGATATAAAGACCTGAAGCCTGAGCTTTCGCCTGAAAAGAAAAATTAGAACCGCATTCACTTCCTACACCCCCCTAAAAATAACAATCGAGATGTACTGAGCATGTTGATTTTTTCAAGCACTGTTTTTTTGTCTGCCTTCCTGCTTTTTCAGATTCAACCCATTGTCGCCAAAATGATTCTCCCTTGGTTTGGGGGCTCATCATCGGTATGGAGCGTCTGCATGGTCTTTTTCCAAGCAGAACTCTTGCTCGGATACGCTTACGTCCATTGGTTGCATGAAAAACTCTCGCCACACAAACAAGTGTTTGTTCACGTGAGCCTGCTCGCACTGAGCTTGCTCATGCTGCCGGTTGCCGCTGACCCCTCGTGGAAGGGTGACGCACTGGCTGATCCGAGTTGGGCAGTATTTGTTGTTCTCACCATCGCGGTTGGCGCCCCCTACCTCATGCTGTCAACGACGGGCCCACTGATGCAAGCGTGGTATGCCTTGGCATTCACAAAGCCCGGTGCAGAGATCAAACCGTACCGTTTGTACGCGCTCTCAAACCTAGCCTCAATGCTCGCGCTTCTGTCATATCCAGTTGTGATCGAACCGTTTTTTGCCGTGCAACATCAAGCAAATATGTGGTCTATCGGCTATGCGGCATTCACTCTCGGGGCTTTACTTACGGGCATTATTGTTTGGAAGAGTCACGCTAGGCCACAAGAACACAAGCAGATCGACACATCTTCCACTGCGCGCCCCTCTCTAACCGAATGTTTACTTTGGGTGGGTCTGGCTGCAACAGCATCGATTTTGCTTTTAACTCTAACGCATCAGTTAACCAACGATGTTGCGCCGGTCCCATTTCTTTGGGTATTGCCACTCAGCATTTATTTGCTGAGTTTCATTCTTTGTTTTGACGCACCGCGTTACTACGTTCGCTCTGCTTTCCTTATTGCATTGCCTATTGCACTACTCACAGTTGACTATGTACTCAGCCATGGCCAAGGTATTCCTGCCATGGTGACGCTGCTATCCCTTTCACTTTTCGTGTTTTGCATGGTTTGCCACGGTGAGCTCGTTCGCAGAAAGCCACCCGTGCGACACCTTACACTTTTCTATCTCATGCTTTCCGTGGGCGGTGCGCTGGGCGGAACCTTTGTTGGGCTGATTGCTCCAGTTATTTTTAACGCCTACTTTGAGCTGCCGATCGGGCTGTTCCTTTGCGCTGCTTTAGTCACAATCGTTATATGGAAAGAAAGCTCAAAGGCATTGCGCATTGCAATTGCGATCGCTTTAGTTCTCTTTAGCGCTCGCCTGATTTACTTATCGCTTGAGTACGTAAACGGATACCGGGTGGTGATGCGTAACTTTTACAGTCAATTGCGCGTGGAAGACGTCCCCACTGCGCATGGCGTCAAGCGCATTATGCGGCATGGCAATATCATTCACGGCGAACAGTATCTTGATGAACATTTACGCCGCAAACCAACCGCCTACTACTGCCCCCAGTCTGGCATCGGTCTGGCGCTCAATAGCTTGAGCACCGCACAATCACAAAAAATTGGCATTGTTGGCCTTGGCGTTGGCACACTCGCCACCTACGGGCGTGCTGGCAATGAAATGCGCATGTACGAAATCAATGACCAGGTCGTCGATGTTGCCCGTACTGAGTTTACGTACCTCAGCGACAGCCCTGCCAAGATGGTTTCAGTTTTGGGTGACGGCCGTTTAATGTTGGAACGTGAACAAAAACAACATTTTGATCTGCTCGCCATGGACGCCTTCTCTGGCGACTCGATTCCGACACATCTATTGACGCTCGAGGCGCTAGAAATCTACCTTGGACATATGAAGTCAGACGGCATTTTCGCAGTCCACATCACGAATCAGTACCTCGACCTGCAACTGGTGATGGCTGCGATTGCTCAGCATTATGGCAAAGTTGCCATGCTGTACAGCCTTCCCAAAAATCCACCTGATCCTTTTTGTCGTCACACGACTTGGGTGCTCTTGTTGTCACCCGAGCGCGCAGCCAACCTACCGAAAGAACTGCAGGGTGGTACAAAGCTGACACCTCGTCCCGGCTTCAAACCTTGGACGGATGGGTTCTCGAATCTGGTTGATATCCTAAAGTAGCGAGTGCTACTTTAGGGCTTTGCCAATTTTTGCAATATGGCTTGGTTGAGTCGGGCAACGTTACCAGTCATTGCCCCGCTCTTGGACAGATCCAGTCGCTTTGAACCAACCTGAAGTCTGACTGCGGGACTATTACCGATAATCAGTGTCGCAACGCGATCCAGTTCGACGTCAACTGACTGACCAGGCTGAAAAATCCGCTCATTTCGCCGGCCGTCAGTGGTGATAAGCGATGCCCAGCACTCTCCGACAAAAACGATGCGTAGTGTCGTGCTCTTCAAGTTGGCAAAAGGATCAGTCGCAGCACCTGCCGCAGGCGCCTCGGCCGCGACCGAAGGCGTTGACGCAACGGGAGCTGCTGCCACACTTGCGATCGGTGTCACAGCCTCGGCTGCTTTTGCTTCCGGCGCTGCTTTTGCTTCCGGCGCTGCGTTTACTTCCGGCGCTGCGGGTGTGCTTGTGGCTGCATTAGGAGGCACAACCGAGACTGCCGTGTCTGTCGCGACAGCCGTCACAGTATCTTGTGCCGCAGCCTGCGCATTCTCAGATTCTTCGGAGCTACTAAATAGCCGCCCTCCTAGAGCCACTGCCAGGATAATCAGCGCAACGACGGCTGCGCTACCCCCCAAAATGTAAATGCGTTGTCTTTGCGTTTGCGAATCAAGCGGAGCCGGTCCATGTCCTGATTTGTATAACCGTGCAACACCGGAGGCAGAGGAGGAAACCGCTTGCAAACTTGAGAGCTCAAGTTGTTGCAATTTGTCGTTGATAATTAAGTCGCGACTCAGACCTAAGTAAAATAGATATCCTTTGAGTGCATGCACGTAGCGGCGCTCATGATGAAAAGAATCCATCGCGCCAGCCTCAAGGTTCAATACCTGAGTGGGAGACAGGATCAGACGCTTGGCGACGTCCCCAATCTCTTTCTTTTGGCTCAGTCGCGCTTGACGCAAAAGCATCCCCAGCTCAATGCGCATGGCGGCACCGAGGTCGGATGCATCGTTGTTTTGGTCCAAGTTATCCACGTGGCTTACCTAAAATCAGTTTCACATCATAATTCAAATTAAAGCGTTTTTAGGTCACGAGCAATAAGCTGAGAGATATAGCCCGCCGGACTATCCATCTCATGCAAGACCGAATAATGATTCAAGCCCGGTAATTCATGCAAACCAACCTGACACCCCATAGACTTCAAGTGTGCGGCCATCCGCGAGGACTCACCAATCCAGTCTCGCGGCTCGGCACCTCCCACTACCACTTCGTAATCAACATTCGCGGCAAAAGTATGCCGAACTGGGCTCAGTGTAACGACGTCCGCAGGCTTGAGGTGAACCTCATCATTTACCGTAATCTGCAAAACAGGCTCAACATCAAATACACCACTGATCAGATACGCCTTCTTGATTGTGTGCTGCTTTAGTTGAAAACCAGCCCCCGTCTGAGCCAGCGTCGCTGCAATGATATGCGCTCCAGCTGAGTGGCCAGACACCAAAATCTTGTTGCCATCCACATGCCAGCCCGCGGCCTGCTGGGCAACCCACTCCAACCCGCGACGTGTTTGATCAACGATTTGCGTCACTGTCACGGCAGGACAAAGATCGTAGTTCATAACCACCACCGAGCAACCTTGAGGCAACACCCCATTCACAACGAAGGTGTAATCCTTTTTATCGCGAGCTCGCCAATAGCCCCCGTGAAAAAATACCATCACCGGCTGATTGGGCTTGCCACAATAAAAAAAGTCAGCCGTTTCGAGCGGGCCTGGGCCATAGCGCAAGTCAAATACACCCTGAAACTTCTCGCGCGCCGCCTCGCTCGCACGTGTGCCAAGGTCCGTGTAAGCAGCTAACTCTTGCGGCGTGACGGTTGTGCGTGGGTTGTATTGTTTTTCTATTGCTTCATTCATAGATATAGCCCTCGTAAATTTTTTCTTAATGGCTTCGATAAGCGATTATGGACTAACAGTCCAACCACCACCAAGTGCCTTGAAGAGGTCGACTCCAGCCTGTAGGCGTAACGACCGGTTAATAACAAACGCTAAATTAGCCTCATTGGCAGAACGCTGAGCCTCCAGCACATTCAGATAATCGACATAGCCAGCCTCATACCGCAAGCTGGCGAGCTCCTGGGCCTTGGTGGCCGCCTGAACTTGTTGCGTTAAAAACTGCTCCGTTTCGAGCGTTTGTCTAACGGATACTAACGCGTCGCTGACCTCACCGAAGGCACCTCTAATTACTTTGACATAGTTTCCCAACACCTCTTGCTGCTGCGCATTCGCAAAATCAAGACGTGCCTGCAGTGCCCCACCTGTAAAAATCGGCTGAAGTAGCCCAATACTGGCCGACCACACCGTGCTTCGTCCAGATAAGAAAGCACTAAAGTCAACGCTCTGTGAACCAAAGACTCCCGTCAAAGAAATTGTCGGGAAAAAATTAGCAGTCGCTACACCGATCCTTGCATTGGCGGCCTTTAATTCTTGCTCGACGCGATTGATATCAGGCCGGCTTTCGAGAATTGTAGAGGGCAAACCAGCTGGCGGAACAGGTGGCAGCGGCAACGATCTTAAGTCTAAAGTATCCAGCTTAAGATCCAACTTCCCGGTCAATACTCCAAGCTGATTTTGCGCAATCGCACGCTGACGCTTAAGCTCAGACAGCGTTGCTTGGGATGCTGAACGCGCAGCAAGCGCCTGATTCACATCAATCGGCGAAACTAACCCACCTGCCAATTTTGCCTGCGCAACGCGCAACGTGTCCGCGCGTGTCTGCACGGAATTACTCACGACGATAATCTGCGCATCCAAAGACCGCAGTCGCATATAGGTGTTGCTCACTAATGCTGAAATCGTCAGTGCAATGCTATCTCTGTCATAAGCGCTTGCACTCGCAAGTGAACTCGCAGATTCGATATTTCGTCTGACCCTCCCCCACACATCGAGCTCATAGGAGGTGGCCAGGCCAAGTTGAGTGGTGTTGGTCTGCAATCCAACTCCGGTCGGACTCACCGAGGTTCCGGTCGAGGCACGCGTACCAGAGCCAGTCATGTTCAAGGTTGGGTACTGCGCAGCGCCTGCTTGTCGAGCCAATGCCTCTGCTTGCGCCAAACGCCCTAGCGCAATTTGAAGGTCAGCATTTTCGAGACGCGCTGTTTCAACCAGACGATTTAACGTCCTATCTCCAAATTGTGTCCACCAATCTGTTTTAACGCTTGCGCCCGACGCGGCCTGGATAGAGGTCGCAGACGTCACGCCCTCACCCTTATTGAAACCTTGCGGTAGGGCAATGTCTGGACGCTTGTAGTCCGGCCCTAACAAACAACCGCTCAACCCCAGAAGTAGCAAGGTCGAGCACAACGAACGCAACGGGTTCATCGTTTGTCTCCTTCACCACGTTCCGCGGCCCCACCCGGCACCTCAGCAGCCTGTTGATTTACTGTTACTTGCTTGCGTGACAACCAGGTATAGAACATTGGTACAAATATCGTTGCAATGAAGGTCGAAACCAACATCCCACCAAACACACCCGTACCCATTGACTTACGGGCTGCAGCACCGGCACCCGTTGAAATGACTAGGGGGAAGACCCCTAAAATAAAGGCGAGCGAGGTCATCACAATCGGTCGGAAACGCAGCTTGGCTGCGACCATCGCCGCGTCGAAGCTATTGAGACCTTGCTCTCGTTTTTGCGCTGCGAATTCCACAATCAAAATCGCATTCTTGGCAGACAATCCGACCAACACAATCAAACCAATTTGAAAATAGATGTCGTTCGGCATCGACCGCACGAGAACCGCGAGTAATGCACCGAACAATGCGAACGGCACCGCTAAAAGAACGGCAATTGGCAAAGACCAGCGCTCGTATTGCGCAGCCAAAATCAAAAACACCATGATGATGCCAAACACAAAGGCGAGTCCGGAAGCGGTGCCTGTTCGGATCTGCTGATAGGCTTGGCCCGCCCACGCCAGTTCGTAGCCGTTAGGCAGACTTGCGTTTGCCACGCCTTGTACCAAATCGATCGCCTCACCCGAACTCACCCCAGGGACCGCGCTCCCAAGTACCTTCGCTGCAAGAAAGCCATTAAACCGCTCGAGCTGTTCCGGACCGACAAGGGTCGACACAGTGATTAACGCAGAAATAGGCACCATACTGCCGTTATCGGCTCGCACGTAGAGTTGCCCAAGGTCCGTGGGCGTCGCACGATACTGAGAATCTGCCTGCATCTGCACACGGTAAGTGCGCCCATTCAAGTTGAAGTCGTTGACATACAGAGAACCCATCAGCGCCTGCAGGCTGAAATAGACATCCGCCACCGCAATACCCAACGAGAGTGCTTTCGCTTCATCAACCTCAACATACAACTGCGGCGATGTTGGTCTAAAAAAAGTATTGATGCCGGTTAATTTTGGTTGCTTCTTTAACTCTTCAATAAAGTTATTGGTGACGAGGGCCAGATTCGCAACAGAAGGCTCACCCTTGGATTGCACATAGAATTCAAAGCCCCCGGCTGAACCCAAGCCACGAATAGGTGGTGGATTGAACACCAGTGCCATTCCGTCAGGTAAGGTCATACCCAAACCGGTAAATTTTTTCGCAAGTTGATCAGAGGAGGATTCGCGCTGATCCCAATCTTTAAGGGGAATAAAGATCGTACCCGCGTTTGTGCGGCGTCCGCCTCCAATAATGTCGTTGCCCGCAATCACGAATACCCGCGCAACACCCGGATCCTGCGCAACCCGCTTTTGAAAAGCATCTCCCGTTTGCTGCGTTCGCTGCAAGCTCGCCCCATCTGGTAGAACGAGTGCACTAATTAAATAGCCCTGATCTTCAGGCGGGACAAAGCCTCCTGGGACCATTCGAAACATGACAAAACAACCTACAACGATGGCACCAAAAACCGACGCTCCCAAGATACGGTGATGCAGCGTGTGCTTAACTAAGCCTGTGTACCCATTTGTAAAGGAGGAAAAAGCGCGATTAAACCAGCGAAATGCACGAGGCTCGTGGTGACCGGGCTTGAGCAGCACAGCGCAGAGCGCTGGGGTAAGCGTCAGGGCGACAACACCCGACAACACAACGGCTAACGCAACTGTCACAGCAAATTGTTGGTAGAGCTTACCGGCAATACCACCAAGAAAAGCAACAGGAATGAATACCGCAGACAGCACTAACACGATCGCGACAACCGCGCCGGACACCTCACGCATAGCCTCGTAGGCAGCATCTTTCGGAGACAACTGACGCTCGGCCATCAAACGCTCAACGTTTTCGAGCACGACGATCGCATCATCGACCACGATACCAATCGACAACACCATCGCGAAGAGCGTTAGGGTGTTAATCGAGAAGCCAAACACCCACAACCCGGCAAACGTACCAATCAACGATACCGGAACCGCAATTAGCGGGATCAGTGTCGCACGCCAGTTTTGTAAAAAGACGAACACAACAAGCGCAACTAAGACCATGGCCTCAGCGAGCGTCTTGATAACTTCGTTAATCGATGCTGTGACGAATTTTGTCGTATCAAACGGAATGACATACTCGATGCCTGGGGGAAACTTCTTTTCAAGTTCCTGCATCTTTTTACGCACACTCTCTGCTACTTCAAGCGCATTTGCACCGGACTGCAGGTAGGTCGCGACCAGCGCAACGGGCTTACCGACCAACATTGTGTTTGCATCGTAATCCGCCGCACCGAGTTCAACGCGTGCAACGTCTTTCAAACGCAATACCCCGCCCGCAGCTGTCGACCGAATAACAATTTCACCAAATTGCTCGGGCGTCGCTAGTCGTCCCTTAGCCGTGACGGTGTAGACAAGCTGTTGCCCCTCCGGTGCCGGCTCTTGACCTATCTTTCCAGCAACGTTCTGTTTGTTTTGCGCGGCGATTGCAGAAGCAATGTCCGGGGCCGTTAGGCCAAGTTGCGCCATACGGTCCGGCATCAACCAAATACGCATTGCGTAATCTTTTGCGCCCAACACCGCGGCATCACCAACACCCGGCAAACGCTTTAACTCGTCAAGCACATTAACAAGCGCGTAGTTTGATAAGAAGAGATTGGAGTACTCATCCTTAGGTGACGTAATCGCAGCAACCATCAAGATATCATTCGAACGCTTTTGGGCTGTTACTCCATATTGACGCACGACGTCAGGCAAGCGTGGTTCAGCAATCTTCACACGGTTATTCACGTTAACGGTCGCGGTATCAACGTTTGTACCGACCTCAAACGTTGCCGTAATCACTAACGTACCGCTAGACTGCGCAACAGAATTAAAATACAGAAGGTTTTCGACACCAGAGAGCTGCTCCTCTATGGGTCCAGCAACAGTTCGAGTCAAGGTCTCGGTTGAAGCACCAGGGTAGTTCGCCGTAATAATGACGGTCGGCGGCGCAATTTGCGGATACTGAGCAATAGGCAGTCCACGTGCGGCCATCAATCCGGCGATCACGATCGTGATCGAGATAACGGCCGAAAAAATAGGCCGTCCAATAAAAAAACTCGAAAGGCTCATCGAGTTTCCTTAGGAGCTTGAGGCTGCGTCTCAAGCGGAACAACCTTAGGGTTTACTGACGCGCCGGGCCGGATTTTAATAATTTGATCGACGACAACGCGATCGCCCGGTTTGAGCCCCGACAACACGACCCAATTCTGTCCCAACCAGTTACCCATTTTTAGCGGAGTCGGGACCACTTTATTGTCACTACCGACAGTCCACACCATATATCCGCGCTCGTTTTGAATCACGGCGCGCTGAGGTACGAGAAACACGTTATCAAGAGTACCCGTCGTGATTTTCACGCGCAAAAACTGACCGGGCAAAATTTTGCGCTGCGGATTCGGAAACTCGGCTCTTAGTTGTTGCGTCCCTAACTTAGGATCAATAAACACAGAACGAAAATTCAACTTCCCCATCTGATCATAGGCTTGTCCATTACCCAAGAGCAGTTGAACGGGCGCGTCAATCGGAGCATCTGCGCGCCCCGCTGGTAGTTGTGCTGCATCCGCGCCGGACAAGCCGAAGCGCACCCAAATCGGATCAACTTGATAAATTGACGTCAGCCAGCCTGCATCACCCGTACTTGTAATGAGATGCCCCTCTGAACGTAACGCACGCCCGGAAACACCATCAACGGGGGCCGTCACGGTCGTCCATGCAAGATTCAGTTTGGCGGTCTTGAGCGTTGCTTGCGCGATCTCGTTTAAAGACGTTGCATCATCGAATTCTTTCCGACTCACCGCTTGTTGGCTGAAAAGCTTTTTAAGTCGTGCCGCTTCCCGAGCAGTTTGCTTCGCGCGCGCTTGCGCTTCGTCTAAAGCATTTTGAAAAGGAACGGGATCAATTTGAAAAAGCGGTTGACCCGCCTTAACCGTTGAGCCCTCCACGAAAAGTCGCTGCAGCAAAATTCCGTTAACACGTGCGCGCACTTCGGTTTCTTTCGCGCCCTCTGCCACCCCTGTGACCACGATTGTGCTTGGTATCGAGGTTGGTCGCGCTTCGATGACAGAAACCGGTAGTGCTCCCGCAGGAGCACCTTGCGACAAGACGACTGGCGTCACGACCAACAGGCATACCGAGGTGAGGATCTTTCTTAGCAGCCCCACGTACGAGGACCTGTGTAAAACGATTCTTTCACCCGCTACCGCTTTGATCATGAAAAATCCCAGCCTTTATGCTCGAACCTATCATTTTATACGGGTAAACCTCAGTACGTCCTTGGTCCCGCGCACTACTTCAAATTTCGACAAATTTCCTGAGTCACGTCAGAGCAGGAGGCTAGCCCGCCCACATCCCTCGGGATTGTCTTGCCCTGAGCCAAAGTAAGCTCGACGGCCCGATCAACGCGAAGAGCCGCCTCGGTCAAGCGCGAGTCGGAATGCCGGTCACCTAACCAGCGAAGCATGAAGGATCCAGACAAGATTGTGGCCAAGGGGCTGGCGATGTTTTGACCAGCGATATCGGGTGCCGAGCCATGTGCGCCCTGAAACAAACCATGGTTATCACCAAGCTCGCCGGAAGGAGCAATCCCCATCCCACCGACCGTGGCTGCGCCCAAGTCAGAAATAATGTCGCCAAACAGATTTTCTGCCACGATCACATCATAAAACTCAGGACGTTTGACCAAGTGCACGGTAATGGCATCGACATACGCGTAGTCGATCGCAACATCCGGGTAGTCAGCCGCTACATCATCACATACCGACCGAAAGAAGGCATAACTTCGCAAAATATTCGCTTTGTCACAGACCGTCATGCGTCGTTTGTGATCAGAGGGTGCTCCACCGCGCTTGCGTGACAACTCAAACGCAAATCGCGCGATGCGCTCACAACCCTTTCGGGTCAGCACCAAGGTATCTGTCGACACCTCGCCACGGAGCAAAACACCAGCGCCACGACTTGCATATAAGCCCTCCGTGTTCTCCCTAACGATGACGTAGTCAATATCACCAGCCTGACGATTTTTGAGCGGCGAAAAATCCCCTTGGTACAACCTAATCGGGCGCACATTCGCATAGAGATCTAACTTGAACCGCAATTGAAGATGCAAATCGTTGCCGACTTCGGTGCCGTCCGGGTAAGTCACATTCGGCAGGCCCGCGGCACCGTGCAACATCGCGTGTGCTGTCTTACAAGCCTCGAACGTATCCGGCGGAAGAACCTGTCCAGACTTAACGTAATGCGATGCACCTCCAGGAAAATCATCAAATGACAGAACCCCCTCTCCGAGAGCCTCTTTCAGTACCGTCACGGCTGAACGACACACTTCCGGACCGATCCCGTCGCCCTCGATCGTTGCGATTTGATAAGTGCTGGGCATTACCGCTCTCCTGATTATTTTTGTTGCACCAAAATGGTGAATTTCTAAGCAAAACTCTAATGGAATACGTGCCTCAAAGCCTTGTGCAGTAAGCATTTGCGCTAACATGGTGCGCAAATTTTAGTCCCGGTTTGGTTGAGCTAACCACTTTTATACGGAAACAACGTGGAAAACATTAAAACAGGAATCGACGCCCTCTTCATCCTCTTGGGCGCAATTATGATTCTCGCGATGCATGCCGGCTTTGCTTTTCTTGAGCTTGGCACGGTCAGGCAAAAAAACCAGGTAAATGCACTGGTCAAGATCCTCGTCGATTTTTCCGTTTCAACCATCGCGTACTTCTTTATCGGCTACAGCTTGGCCTATGGCTTGAACTTCTGGATGGGGGCAGAAGAGCTCGCGACGAAGAGCGGCTTTGAGCTAGTGAAATTCTTTTTCCTTCTTACTTTCGCCGCGGCGATCCCTGCGATCATCTCGGGTGGGATTGCAGAACGTGCAAAGTTCAACCCACAACTCTTGGCAACCTTCTTACTTGTTGGTTTTGTTTACCCGATCTTCGAAGGAATGGTTTGGAACCCTGAACATATGTTTGGATTTCAACCATGGCTCAAGGCACTCACTGGGGAAGAATTCCACGACTTTGCGGGTTCGGTTGTGGTTCATGCAGTAGGCGGCTGGATCGCTCTACCCGCGATCATTATGCTCGGAGCACGCAGCGGTCGTTACCGTAAAGACGGTCGCGTCTCTGCACACCCTCCTTCAAACGTACCCTTTTTAGCGCTCGGCGCCTGGATCCTGACGGTCGGTTGGTTCGGCTTTAACGTCATGAGCGCACAAACGATCGACAAAATTAGTGGGCTCGTTGCGATGAACTCATTGATGGCAATGGTTGGCGGTACGCTCGCTGGTTGGTTCTTTGGCAAAAACGACGCTGGGTTTAGTTATAACGGTCCACTCGCGGGCCTGGTTGCCGTATGCGCCGGCTCAGATCTCATGCACCCACTTGGTGCGTTGTTCGTTGGCCTCGTCGCGGGCGGACTGTTCGTCTTCGTCTTTACCGCCGAACAAAACCGCTGGAAGATCGATGACGTCCTGGGTGTCTGGCCACTGCATGGCCTCTGCGGAGTCTGGGGCGGCATTGCCGCGGGCATCTTCGGGCAAAAAGCCCTGGGTGGAATGGGTGGCGTCAGCCTAACAGCACAACTTATTGGTACAGCAACCGGCGTGGCTATAGCGCTGGTTGGCGGAATTATCGTTTATGGTCTTTTAAAACTCACGCTTGGTTTGCGCATGGATCCAGAAGATGAATACGCTGGCGCAGACCTCAGCATCCACCACGTGTCAGCCACACCAGAATCGGAAAGCTCATGGTAGTCAAAATTGATTATGTCTCGGACATCGCCTGCCCCTGGTGCGCTGTCGGTTTGGGTGGTCTTGAACAAGCGATCAAAAAAATTGGAGACGCGTTCGAGGTGGAGGTTCACTTCCAACCTTTCGAACTAAATCCAGATATGCCACCAGGCGGCCAAGATGTCTTTGAGCATCTCACGCAAAAATACGGCAAGACCGTTGAGCAAGTGCGGGCCACACAAAACGACATCAAAGCCCGTGCAGCAGCGGTTGGGTATCCTTTTCATCCCGAGGGTCGTAAACACGTCTACAACACGTTTAATGCGCACCGTTTATTGCATTGGGCTGGTGCGGAGCACGGCGCGCAAGCACAACATCGTCTTAAACACGAACTACTCATTACATACTTCCAATTGGCAATCGATCTTGATGATGTACAAAACGTCCTGGATGCAGTTAACCGTGCAGGACTAGACGTCTCACGCGCTGCCAAGATCCTGGCGAGTGACGAGTTTACGACCGAGGTGCGCGCACAACAGAGGAAATACACCTCGATGGGTATTCAGTCCGTCCCCTCCATCATCATCAACGATAAGTACTTGCTGCAAGGCGCACAACCGGCCGAGGCGTTTGAACAAGCCCTCCGGCAAGTCGCTGCAGAGAGCGAAAACAACTAGTCATTCAGCCGGTATTTCGGTACAACACAGAACAAACCATACACAAACGCTTCAACGGAGACATCAAATGGATCTCGGATTAAAAAATAGAGTGGCACTTGTCACCGGTGGCTCGCAAGGCATCGGCAAAGCTTGTGCAATTAAACTCGCCGAGGAAGGCGCAACGGTCGTCATCGCAGCCCGTGGTCGTGAACTTCTAGACCAGGTAGCCGCTGACATTCGCGCAGCGGGCGGCAACGTTCTCGCGATTGCAGCCGACGTCAGCCAGGATGCAGAGTGCGCACGCATCATTCAAGAAATCCTCAAGGCTTACGGTCGTATTGATATTCTGATCAATAACGCAGGCACTTCAGCCACCGGTGAATTTGAATCCGTCACCGATAAGGACTGGCAGGCAGATTTCGATCTGAAATTGTTTGCCGCGATTCGTTTATCGCGTCTGGCCATTCCAGAAATGCGTAAAAACAAATGGGGTCGCATTATCAATGTGACCAATATCGGCGCCAAGCAGCCTCGGGCCAAATCAATGCCAACCACCGTGACGCGCGCAGCTGGCTTGGCAATGACCAAAGCGCTATCCAAAGAATTCGCTGCAGATAACATTCTGGTGAACAGCGTGTGTATTGGCCTGATTCGCGCCGGTCAACACGAGCGTAAAGCCGCAAAAGCAGGAATTCCTGTGGAAGAGCTTTACGAAAAACAGGGCAAAGAGGTACCGCTCGGTCGCGTGGGTCGGGCAGAAGAAGTCGCCAATGTCGTCGCATTCTTCTCGTCTGAAGCCTCGAGCTACGTCACCGGCAGCAGCGTCAATCTCGACGGCGGTACATCGGCGGTAATGTAATCATGAGCGCACTCACCTCTAGTGTTAAAGCAATGGTGTTCGACACCTTCGGTTCTGTCGTGGATTGGCGCGGCAGTATCACGCGCGATCTGACTCGCTGGGGTGCCGAAAACGGTTACGCCTGCGACTGGACCGCACT
>CAMCWG010000012.1 GCA_945882005.1 Bordetella parapertussis | reverse complement strand
CCAGCGAAGGCGTGGGCCTCATTTGGACCGGAGATTTTCAAAATGCGCGCCAATTATTGCAAGCACTGGCGCGGCGCGTCGCAAAACGGCGCACCAAATTCGCCGACATGCCCTATCCAGAGCGCTTTCACCAGGTACGGCTCGCACGTGCCCAGCGCGCACGCACCTTAGGGATGCTGTGCCTGCCCTTTGGCGCACACCATACGCTGCCACACCGACGAGCTCCGGATGTCCAACAAGCCTGCCAGCAGGCGCACGGCGACAGTTCTGCTGGTTATGTCATGCCAATGACCGAACTGCTCGGCCTGATCAGTGCCTATGAATGGCGCAAAACAGGTATTGCGATCCAGGGGCTCGACGCACCGATTCACGCCCACTACGGCGTATTCGCCCCCACCCGCGCCGAATATCTTGAGCTAATTCGTCAAACCGCACTTCCCCATGTCCCCGTTAAAACTGCCTTTGATCTGGGCACGGGCACGGGTGTGCTCGCAGCCCTGCTCGTCAAAAAAGGGGTGGCGCACGTGATCGCAACAGACACGAGCGCCAGAGCGCTGGCATGCGCTAGTCAGAATATCAAGTCGCTAGGCCTCACGAAACAGATCACTTTGCAAGATGTCGATCTATACCCGACTGGACGCGCTGATCTCGTCGTTTGCAATCCGCCTTGGTTACCAGGACGACCCGCATCCCCCTTGGAGCATGCTATTTATGACCAAGACCAGCATATGCTATTCGGCTTCTTGAACGGCTTAGCCGAACATCTCAATCCCAAAGGACAAGGCTGGTTGATCTTGTCAGACCTGGCCGAGCACTTGCACTTGCGCAGCCGCGAGCAGCTCCTCGCGCATATTGAGAAAGCGGGGCTCGTCGTCATGGCGAAACACGACATTCGCCCCCATCACTCCAAAGCGAAAGACGAACAAGACCCACTTGCCGATGCACGGCAGGCAGAAACTACATCGCTGTGGTGTCTGGGCGTCGCGCCGACTTAGGCCGAAAGGCCTTGACCACCTCGTCGCGTGTTTCGATATAGGGGCCGCCGATCAAGTCAATACAGTAGGGGACTGCGGCAAAAATCCCAGAGGCAACAACCGACCCGTCCTCACGCTTAAGACCTTCCAGGGTCTCACTAATGGCTTTGGGCTGACCGGGTAAGTTGATAATCAAGGCAGCGTGCTCAGCTGTTTCGCGCAAAACCGCGACCTGTCGCGACAAGATGGCCGTCGGCACAAAGTGCAAACTAATCTGCCGCATCTGCTCACCAAAACCTGGCATCTCGCGCGTGGCGATTGCAAGCGTTGCCTCGGGGGTGACGTCACGACGCGCTGGTCCGGTTCCGCCCGTCGTCAAAACCAGATTGCAATGTTCAACATCCACTAGCTCGACGAGTGCCGCAGAAATCGTTACTGCATCATCCTGAATCAGGCGTGACACAATCTCTACCGGAGTTTTCACGGCGCGCGACAACCAAGAGGTCAAGGCTGGAATGCCCTGATCTTCATATACACCTTTGGATGCTCGGTCTGACACAGACACTAAACCAATACGAATCGTGTCGGGATGGCGGGCGGTCGTCGTCATTTATTTACTCACGGCTTGTTGTTCGAATGCGCCAGATTATCGCCCAAGTCGAGCGCGCAAGGCTCTGATCTCTTCCATCAAATCAGTCATTAACGCGGCTGCCTCAAGGTTGACGTCAAAGTCGCGCTGCAAGCGCGATACCTGACGTGCTCGGCCTACATAATGGCTCTCGAATACCCATTTATCTGGCTCACCCTGCTGCTCTAGGTTCAAGACACCTTCTTGCACGAGCGTGATCACCCACTCAAGCTGTTGATCGCAAAGTCTTGCCAACTCATGGACGCTTACAGGGGCGTGGTCGTCCACGCTTACCGCTGAATACACTGTCATTGATTTCATGCTTGCACTCCAAGGTGGAGACGCGGATTGAATGCAGCCGCCTCCGCCAACTGTTGATACGCACGCTTAGCGGCCTCCGACTCTGCAGGTGGCCACACAACCTCCAACACCAGATACAAGTCGCCTGCTGGATCGCCCGGCAAGCCCTTACCACGCAACCGCATCTTGCTGCCTGAATGGCTGCCCGCAGCGATGCCAACCTCAACCACGCCTTCCATCGTAGGCGCGTGCACTTTCCCGCCAAGTGCTGCCTCCCAAGGTGTCACAGGCAGTTTCATCTTCAGATCTTTACCATCCACTTGATAGCGTGGGTGTGGCGCAAAACGCACCGTCAGGAATAAGTCACCGGCAGGGCCACCCCCTTCACCTGGCATACCTTGACCTGCTAGGCGAATCATTTGCCCAGCACGAATCCCGACAGGGATTTTGACGCTCAAGGTGCGATTCACAACTTGTGGGCGGCCCTGGGCATCGAGTTGTACAGAGCGCAAACCCAAGTCCCTGGTCGCGCCAGAAAAACTATCTTCGAGCGACACTTCGATCTCTGCATGGTGATCGTCACCACGCACGGCATATGTCTGCCCGGGCGCGGATTGTCGCTGGTGAGCCTGCCGCTGATGGGCAGCTTGCTTGAACAACCCATTCAGGAAGTCTTGAAAATCTGCCTCGCTCGGCCCTTGACCCTCGCCACCCGAGAACTCGAAACCCCGCTCCCAACCGGGTCCGGGGGCAGCACCATTCGCGCCGGAAACGTTGGCTGCTAGCTGATCATAGGCAGCGCGCTTCTCAGTGTCGCGTAAGACGTCATTGGCTTCGTTGATATCTCGCATGCGCGCCTCCGCATCAGCCTCTTTGCTGACGTCCGGGTGATATTTACGCGCAAGCTTGCGATACGCTTTGCGGATATCATCCTGCGAAGCATCACGTGGCACTTCCAATATCTTGTAATAGTCTTTAAATTCCATGAGTGTGGCTGTGCTTAGACACGCCAAAAAAGTGGATACCCTTTCACAATGGGGGCAAACCTTAAAAAATTCAAGCTTTTATGAAAATCGACAATATTCCGTTTGGCACAACCGATTGGTCAGAGGTTTCGGCCACAGAGCATGCGGGTACCACAGGCAAAGCCTTTTGGCGCACGCGGCAATTCGGCACCATCCGGGTTCGGATGGTCGAATACACGCCGGGCTATTTAGCCGACCACTGGTGCGAAAAAGGACACATCCTGCTTTGCATGAGCGGCTCGCTCCATACCGTCCTAAAAGACGGCAGAACGTTCGATTTAACGCCAGGCATGAGCTATCAGGTTGCGGACGCGGCTGAGCCGCACCAGTCCTCAACCGAGACTGGTGCGACGCTCTTTATTGTTGATTAGCGCCAGGCCCAGCAAAACTCTAGTCTAAAGCCCGCTTTTGCAAAATATCCACAGCGGGCAACGTTTTGCCTTCGAGGAACTCGAGGAAGGCACCGCCCCCTGTCGAGATATAGCCAACTTTGTCGGTGATACCAAACTTCGCGATCGCAGCAAGCGTGTCACCACCGCCCGCGATAGAGAAACCGGCTGAACTTGCAATCGCACGGGACAAGGACTCTGTTCCCTGCGCGAATTGTTCAAACTCGAACACGCCAACCGGACCATTCCAAACGATCGTGCCGGCGTTTTTCAAAATATCAGCCAGCTGAGCAGAAGTCTGCGGGCCAATATCCAAAATCAAATCATCAGCGGCCACGTCTTTGGCAGCCTTCACTGTGGCTTTCGCCTGGGCTGAAAACTCAGTCGCGCAGACCACATCAACTGGGATTGGCACCGCAGCGCCACGCGCCTGCATCTTTTGCATCACCGCACGCGCCTGATCGATTTGGTCAGGTTCGGCCAACGATTTACCAATCGGCAAGCCAGCTGCCAACATAAACGTATTGGCGATACCACCGCCTACGATCAACTGATCAACCTTGTCAGCCAACGACTGCAAGATCGACAGTTTGGTTGAAACCTTTGAACCACCCACGATCGCCACCAGCGGGCGTTTGGGTGCAAGCAAAGCACGGCCAAGGGCCTCGAGCTCTGCCTGCAGCAGCGGGCCGGCACAGGCGATTGTGGCGAACTGTGCCATACCATGCGTCGTTGCCTCTGCGCGATGCGCAGTGCCGAAAGCGTCGTTGACGTACACGTCACACAGCGCAGCCATTTTCTTGGACAACTCGGGATCGTTTTTCTTTTCACCCTTGTTGACCCGACAATTTTCAAGCAAGACGACTTGTCCTGGGGACACCTGGACACCGTCAACCCAATTCTGCACCAAACTCACGGGCATGCCGAGCAGCTCGGAGAGTCGCTTGGCGATAGGCGCCAAGGAATCTTCAGCTGTCAGTGTGCCCTCAGTTGGACGTCCGAGATGTGAGGTCACCATCACCGCAGCGCCGGCGTCAAGTGCCAAGCGAATGCCGGGCACCGAGGCACGAATACGCGTGTCTTCGGTGATGTGGCCTGCATCATCAAACGGAACATTCAAATCGGCGCGAATAAACACCCGCTTGCCGGAGAGTTTGCCCGACTGAGCCAGGGCAGAAAGGGTTTGAACAGTCGTCATCGTCTGATTTACTTCGCTGCCATTAACGCCACAGTGGTGTCGAGCATACGGTTGCTAAAGCCCCACTCGTTGTCGTACCACGAGTTCACTTTCACCAGGGTGCCAGACACCTTAGTCAACGTTGCATCGAAGTTGCTCGAAGCAGGATTGTGGTTGAAGTCCACTGATACGAGTTGCTCAGTGTTGTAGGTCAGGATTCCTTTGAGCGGACCCGATGCAGCGGCTGCTTTCAGGATGTCGTTGACTTCGTCCACGGTCGTTTCGCGCTTAGCGATAAAGGTCAGATCAACGATCGACACGTTGATGGTCGGAACACGCATTGCAAAACCATCGAGCTTGCCATTCAGTTCAGGCAGTACCAAACCAACGGCAGCAGCAGCACCCGTCTTGGTAGGAATCATGCTCATTGTTGCCGAGCGCGCGCGACGCAGATCTTCGTGATAGACGTCTGTCAACACTTGGTCGTTGGTGTAGGCGTGAATCGTTGTCATCAGACCCGTCACAACACCCAACTTCTCGTGCAGAGGCTTAACCAGTGGTGCCAAACAGTTCGTTGTGCACGAAGCATTGGAAATCACGGTGTGCTCGCTCTTGAGCACGTCCTGGTTCACCCCATACACAATCGTCGCATCAACGTCTTTGCCGCCAGGTGCCGAGATGATTACTTTCTTGGCGCCACCTTTAAGGTGGGCCGATGCTTTTTCTTTGCTTGTAAAGAAGCCCGTGCATTCGAGCACGACATCAACTTTGAGTTCGCCCCAGGGCAACTCAGCAGGATTACGGTTGGCCAACACGCGAATCTTGTCGCCGTTCACAACCATGTACTCGCCCTCAACGCCGACTGTTCCAGGAAAACGACCGTGGGCAGTGTCGTACTGTGTGAGGTGCGCATTCGTCTTAGGGTCGCCCAAATCGTTAATGGCTACGATTTGAATGTCATGTTTTTTTCCGCCTTCGTAATGGGCACGCAGAATGTTACGACCGATACGACCATAACCGTTAATAGCAACACGAATCGTCATGGAACCACTCCTTGTTTATTTAAAGTTTATATAACGTGCGCTTAGAGAATGCGCTTGACCGCTTCTGCAACTTTCTCGGCGGTCAGACCAAAATGTTTAAATAATGCTCCTGCGGGTGCAGACTCGCCGTACGTATCAATTCCCACCACTGCGCCATCCAGACCAACATACTTATGCCAGAACGCAGTCACGCCTGCTTCAACGGCGACACGCGGCATGCCTTTAGGCAATACCGAGGCGCGCCACGTAGCGTCCTGGTGATCGAAGGTATCCGTGCTGGGCATCGATACCACGCGTACCGCAACCCCTTGCTCGGCTAATAATTTTTGTGCCTCAATCGCAATGGCCACTTCAGATCCGGTTGCGATAATCGCCGCACGTGCATCTTTAGCGTCTTGCAACACGTACCCACCTCGCGCCACATTCTTAAGCGTTTCAGCATTGCGTGCAACGAAAGGCAAGTTTTGGCGCGACAGCAAGAGCGCAGTCGGACCACCTGCATGCGCATCCATGCCAATACTTGATGGGCGGCCCACTGCAGCCAACCAGGCAGCTGTAGTCTCGACCGTATCACACGGGCGCCAGACAGACAGATTAGGAATCAAACGCAAGCTGCTGGCGTGCTCAACCGACTGGTGCGTCGGACCGTCTTCGCCCAAGCCAATCGAATCATGCGTGAACACGTGCACCACGCGTTGCTTCATCAACGCAGCCATACGCAAGGCGTTGCGCGAGTAATCAGAGAAGGTCAGGAACGTTCCACCAAACGGCAAGTAACCACCGTGCAAAGCCATACCATTCATGATTGCAGCCATGCCGAATTCACGTACGCCGTAGTTTATGTGACGACCGAACTGAACACCTTGGGAGGTCGCGCGAACGGGCACAGCACCTTTCCAGTCCGTAAAGTTTGAGCCTGTCAGATCGGCTGAGCCGCCCAACATCTCTGGCAACAGTTCAACCAATGCCGTAATAGCCAATTGCGAAGCTTTGCGCGACGCAATCGTTTCAGCTTTCTCGTTAGTCGCTGCAAGCAACTTCTGTGCAGCGTCCGAGAACCCTGCCGGAAGCTCACCGCGCATACGGCGCATGAACTGCTCTGCTTGTTCAGGATATTTCGTGGCGTACGCATCAAAGGACTTCTGCCAGACCGACTGAGACTGCGCCCCAGCAGCTCGCTGATCCCAACCTTTGTAAACCGACTCTGGGATTTCAAAAGGTGCATGCGGCCAACCAATCGCGGCGCGTGTTGCTGCGATTTCATCAGCGCCGAGTGGTGCCCCGTGGACCTTATCGGTGCCCGCCACGTTCGGCGCGCCCTTACCAATCACAGTGCGACAAATCACGAGTGTTGGACGCACGTTTTGCTTACCCAACTGTTGGGCTTGCTTAAGTGCTTGATCCACAGCGTCTACGTCATGGCCGTTTGCGACGCGCACAATATTCCAGCCATAACCCTCAAAGCGCTTGGCGGTATCGTCGGCAAACCAGTTTTCTACCTTTCCATCAATGGAGATGCCATTGTCGTCGTAGAGAACAATTAACTTAGACAACCGCAAGGTGCCCGCAAGCGAACACACCTCGTGTGAGATGCCTTCCATCAGACAGCCATCACCTACAAAGGCGTAAGTGTGGTGATCCACGATCGTATGATCTGGGCGATTGAATTCTGCAGCAAGCAAAGCCTCTGTCAGGGCCATCCCCACTGCGTTTGCCAAACCTTGTCCCAACGGACCTGTCGTCGTTTCAACCCCGGGCGTGATGCCAACTTCAGGGTGCCCAGGTGTTTTAGAGTGCAATTGCCGAAACTTGCGCAGCTCTTCCATGGGCAAGTCATAGCCCGTCAGATGCAGCAGTGCGTACAGCAGCATGGAACCGTGGCCATTGGACAATACGAAGCGATCGCGGTTTGCCCAGGCAGGATCAGCCGGATTGTGTTGTAAGTGGCGTGTGAACAGCGCCTGCGCCATTTCTGCCATTCCCATTGGGGCACCCGGATGACCCGAGTTCGCTTGCTGGACAGCATCCATAGCCAGTGCGCGGATAGCGTCGGCCAGTTTGACGGGGGTATGGTTGGATTGGCTCATGCGATGTGTCCCTGACCAGACGGCCGCAGGATCGAAAAATGGGTTACAAAACGCAAGAGTTTAGCACCCGTATATCCCCTTACCCCCAGACCGAGTCGCCTTGATGACAGCACCACGCTTTTACTGCCAGGACCCGATTTCCGGCAATAAAACCCTCGCACTTCCGGCGACGGTTGCGCATCATGTCAGAGTGCGTCGTTTAGCGGCAGGCTGTGAAATCGTGCTGTTTGACGGTCGAGGCGGTGAAATCAGCGGAGTACTTGAGTTCGACGGAAAGATAGCCCAAGTAAAGCTTGGGAATCACATCCAAAGGGAAGTTGAGCTTTTGGGTGGCCTGACCCTCATCCAAGGACTGCCCTCAGGTGACAAAATGGACTGGGTCATAGAAAAGGCGGTCGAACTCGGTGTCCGACGGATCATCCCGATTGCTGCGCACCGCAGCGTGCTCAAGCTCACAGGCGATCGCCTAATCAAGCGACTGTTGCATTGGCAAGGGATTGTCATTGCCGCCTCTGAACAATGCGGCCGTAACCGCTTGATGGAAGTACTGCCGCCCCAAAGCTTGGAACAAACGCTCACTCAAAAAAATTTAGGTTTAACACTACTGTGCGATCCTGCAGCGCAAGGTGACTTGAGCGCGGCGTTACAAACGCAGCCGGAAACTTTAAATTCTGGGATTAGTTTCCTAATCGGACCAGAAGGCGGTTGGAGCACCGAGGAACTTGCGATGACTCAACGCCAGCAAGTCAAGAGCGTGCGCTTCGGCGCTCGGGTCTTGCGCAGCGAAACCGCTGGGCTCGCGCTGGCTGCGGCGACAACCGCCTTACTCGGCTGGTAGTGCGAGGCCTTAACTTGGCTCGTCACTCCAGTTGTGGACCACGCCCGGCTTGTCATCTGCATGCTTACCTGCGTGATGGATACCATAAATGAAGACCATGCCGTTTTCACGCGCATAAGACACGGTATCGTTCAGCACCTGCAGAAATTGATGGCCATCCAACACGATCGCTGGATCTGCTGAGTGCAGGCGATCAAGCACAAGCACGAGCCCACCATCTTTTTGATCCTGCAACGTATCGCGCAAGCAATCAAACAGCCCATCGAAATCACTGCCAAAAAACTGGGGGTAGTCCACGGCCTTGACGATGGCACGAAACACGGCTGAGCGGCTGCGCGCCTTGTCGCAATCCGCTACGCACCAAGTGAGACCCTGCTCTTTGGCTGCAGTCTCCACCAGGTCGAGCCCGGTCAGAGGATCGAAGTCCCCCCCGCGCTTTAACAGCTGACGCAATGCTGGATCAACCGCCTTACCCATACACATGGCTCCTTGAATAGGTTAGGACAATAACTCGACAGTGGCCAGTTTGGAAGTAGCTAAAGCCCTTTCTTTATAAGAATTTATAAGAAGGGCAAAAAAATCGATGATGCAAAGCATTACGCCCACCGATATTCAACACATCGGTGGGCGTGATACGCGGGTATTTTCTTTTGATTACAGCAACTTAGCTTGCATCGCACTATGCCGAGGATCGTTTGCCTCAACGACAGTAAGCGCTGTCATATTGACGATACGCCGAACCGTTGCACTCGTGGTCAAGATATGAACCGGCGCATTGGCACCCAACAAGAAGGGGCCGACAGCAACGTTCCCGCCTGCGGCCGTCTTCAGCAAGTTGTAAGCGATGTTGCCAGAATCCACATTCGGGCATACCAGCAAGTTCGCTGCACCCTTCAATGTTGATGAGGGCAAGATCCGCAAGCGCAGCGCTTCGCTCAAGGCACAATCACCATGCATTTCGCCATCAACTTCTAGCTCAGGCGCTTTAGCTCGAATAATTTCGAGTGCCTTTTGCATTTTGCTCCCTGAGGCAGAGCTACCCGACCCAAAATTCGAACGGGAAAGCAACGCCGCTTTAGGCGTCAAATTTAACCGCCGCATTTGATCGGCGGCCGCAATCGTGAACTCTGCGATTTGCTCAGCTGTCGGATCATCATTGATATGCGTGTCGACCAGCGCCAGCGTCTGCTCTGGCAGCAACAGAATATTCATCGCTGCATAGGTCGTCGCACCTGGGCGCTTACCGATCATCTCATCGACAAATTTCAGGTGGTCGTGATAGCCGCTAACCGTGCCGCAAATCATGCCGTCTGCATCACCCATCTTGACCATCGTCGCTCCGATCAAGGTGAGACGACGACGCATTTCGACGCGAGCCATCTCTTTGGTCACGCCACTGCGGCACATTTTTTCCCAATAGGCTGTCCAGTATTGATTGAAGCGATCATCAAACTCTGGATTGGTCACCTCAACGTCTTCACCGAGCCGCAAACGTAACCCGAACTTCGAGATGCGATCCTGTAGCACCGAAGGACGACCAACAAGGATCGGCTTCGCGAGCTTCTCATCAACAATTACCTGAACAGCGCGCAAGACGCGCTCATCTTCGCCCTCAGTAAACACGATGCGCGAGCGACCACCCTCGCGCACACGCGATTTGGCAGCAGCAAACAACGGACGCATAAAAGCACCCGAGCGATACACAAACTGCTCAAGCTGCTCAACGTAGGCATCGAGATCGGCGATTGGGCGCGTCGCGACACCACCATCCATCGCTGCTTTTGCGACAGCAGGCGCAATGCGCACGATCAGGCGCGGATCAAAGGGCTTTGGAATAAACGAGTTCGGACCGAAAGACACATCGTAATGCCCGTACGCTGCGGCAACGACTTCGCTCTGCTCTTCTTGCGCAAGCTTAGCGATGGCAACCACTGCCGCCTTTTCCATGTCGCGGGTAATTGTTGTCGCACCCACATCCAGCGCCCCGCGAAAAATATAGGGAAAGCACAACACGTTGTTGACCTGATTGGGGTAATCGGAGCGCCCCGTTGCCATCACAATATCGTCGCGCACGGCATACGCGTCGGAAGGAAGAATTTCTGGATTTGGATTGGCCAGCGCCAGAATCAGTGGCCGTGCGGCCATCGCCTTGACCATCTCGGGCTTGAGCACACCTCCTGCTGACAAACCAAGAAACACATCGGCACCAGAAATAATATCTGCCAGCTTACGTGCATCGGTTTTTTGCGCAAAACGCTGCTTATCAGGATCCATCAGGGCTGTACGACCTTCGTACACAACGCCTTCGATGTCTGAGACCCAAATGTTTTTGAGCGGAAGCCCAAGATCGACCATCAGATCCAAGCAGGCCAGTGCTGCAGCGCCTGCACCAGACACAACGACTTTTACTTTATCAATATCTTTACCAACAACTTTCAAGCCATTGATGAATGCAGCCGATACGCAAATCGCTGTGCCATGCTGGTCGTCATGGAACACCGGTATACGCATGCGCTCACGCAATTTGCGCTCCACCGTAAAACATTCGGGCGCCTTGATGTCTTCAAGGTTGATTCCACCGAAGGTTGGCTCGAGCCCCGCAATGATCTCGACAAGCTTAAGGGGATCCTGTTCGTTGATTTCAATATCAAACACATCTATCCCTGCGAACTTCTTAAACAGAACAGCCTTACCTTCCATCACTGGTTTGGAGGCGAGCGGCCCAATATTACCCAAGCCAAGCACAGCCGTTCCGTTCGTGATGACACCAACGAGGTTGCCACGCGCGGTGTAGCGAAAGGCATTCGCCGGATCAATCACAATTTCTTCGCATGCGGCGGCCACACCAGGTGAGTACGCCAAAGCCAGGTCACGCTGGTTAGACAGCATTTTTGTCGGGGCAATTGAAATTTTGCCGGGACGACCTTGCTCGTGATATTCGAGCGCGGCTTTGCGAAAAGTTTCTTCCATAGTGAAGAGCACCAATAAGTTCAATAAGAGAAGTTAATTTTAGTCGCTTTGCACCGGCAAAGAGCCGAATACCCCTGAGGGATCAAGGATCTGCTTTACGTCGCGATCGATTTGCGTCAATTTGGCTGACGATTCATTAGCAAAGTGACGCGCCCTGCCGTCCGACAAAGAGAACCAAACTGTCTGCACCCATCCAAGCGACCCACCATGTCCGAGGAATAGCCACGCCAGGTTCGGCTCAAGCGGTGCCGCTGGTCGCAGCGCATCTAATCTAAAACGCAAGGGCCATGACCCGCCCGCAACAGTCTGTTCGGCTAACCCACTGTGTGCCAACTCAAAGAGCTTTGGGATGATGCGCTGTGTCGCCAAACTTTTTAAGGGGGCTTGCGCACTGGCGCCAAAGGGACCAAATACCTCGGTCGTGCCGTCGGCCAACAACACCTGCATCTGCACGATATCGCTCAGGTCGCACTGCCCCGTCGGCCACTGACCGCAGCTACGACCTGCCACCCATTGCGCGACGGTTTGCTCGGAGTCCGCATCCGCCACCGACGCAATACCCACCTCTTGAAGAGTCCGCAACAAAATACCTGCGTCTGCGCGCCAAATAGTTTGCTGAGCGTCCACTGCCTCAACGGCCGCCCACGGGGCCTGCGGGGACACCCAAAGCACACCCCGACCTTGATCGGCACGTAACTCTGAGCTCGCAAGTAAATACTGAACCCCAAACTCACGACACAAGGCAAACGCATGCGTGAGGTCCCCCTCACGCGCAGGCTCGAGCCACGCCTGCATTGCATCCTGACTTTCATCCCACCGCACACTCCCAAGGCAGGTGCGCGATAACCTTGCACAAAAATTGCCCCACGGTGTCGCCGGTGTACGGCGTCCCGTCAGAAAACTACGTCGCGAAGGTTTTGTAACCACTACAATTCGTGTCCAGGTTGGAGAGATCAGACATGACAGCACTCGCGGCACGCACACATGACACGGTAACGTTTCACGCGGTCGAGCTTTTAAAAGAGGCCTCGGCCTTAACCCGCTCAGGCATCGACATTATCAGCCTTGGGGTGGGTGAGCCAGACTTTACCGCTGCGCCACGGGTTGTAGCAGGCCTGGAAAGCGCTGCCCGCGCAGGAAAAAGTGGCTATTCCCCGCCTGCAGGCTTACCAGACCTACGTGAAGCGATTGCTGATTTTTACACGAACCAGCTTGGTACGCGCGTTGACCCTGCTCGGGTGATCGTCACCTCGGGGGCGAGTGGCGCCCTATTGTTGGCGGCAATGGCCCTCGTCAATCCCGGTGATGAAGTCCTGATGCCGGATCCTTGCTACCCACCGAACCGCAACTTTGTCGGCGCAGCCGGCGGAACCACCAAACTTATCCCAACGAGTGCAGACACCCGCTTTCAGCTCAGTGCGTCCGATATTGCTCAACACTGGGGCCCCAAGACGCGTGGGGTTTTAATTGCCTCACCAAGCAACCCCACTGGCACCTCCATCACGCGCGATGAGTTAAATCGTATTTTTAAAGAAGTTCGCGCGCGCAAAGGCTTTGTGATGATGGACGAGATTTACTTGAGCCTGTCCTACGATGGAACACCCCAATCAGCCCTAGCGCTCGATGACGACATCATCGTCCTCAACAGCTTTTCGAAGTACTTCAATATGACCGGCTGGAGACTTGGCTGGATGATCGTTCCCCCGCACCTTGTTGCGCCCATCGAAAAAATGGCGGCAAGCCTGGCAATCTGTGCACCGACGCTTGCGCAACATGGTGCGATCGAATGCTTTCACCCCGAGTCACTTGCCTTGTACGAGACCCGACGCGAAGCGTTTCGTCAACGACGTGACTACCTTGTACCCGCTCTAACATCTCTGGGCATTACTGTGCCCGTCATGCCTGATGGCGCTTTTTACGTTTATGCTGACATTTCTGCGCACGCATCAGATAGCAGCGCATTCTCGGCAGCGTTGTTGCACGGAGCACGCGTTGCGGCCGTTGCTGGGTTAGATTTTGGCCCAGCACACGCTGCACATACGATGCGCTTTGCCTATACGACAAGTATTGAACGACTACAAGAAGCCATACACCGTATCAAAAGCTTCTTGAGTTAACACCACACCCAGAACGATCCAATCGCTTCTAACGCACGAAGGGCAGGCACCTTGAAATACAAAGATCTCAGAGACTTCATCTCACAACTTGAGCGCAATCAAGACCTCAAGCGCATTCAAATGCCCGTTTCTTCCTCGCTGGAAATGACCGAGATCTCTGATCGCGTGCTCAAAGCGGAGGGGCCAGCACTTCTGTTTGAGCAGGCGATGCATAACGGCTCACGCTCGAGCATGCCTGTTCTGACAAACTTGTTTGGGACGCCTACGCGTGTTGCACAAGGGATGGGGGCGCAGAACACCCTCGCACTGCGTGAGATCGGTGAATTACTCGCAAGCCTACGTGAACCGGAGGCGCCCAAGGGCTTTAAGGATGCGCTTGCAAAAGTGTCTATGCTTAAAGCAGCGCTTTGGGATATGAGCCCAAAAACTGTTCGTGGTGCCCCCTGCCAAGAAATCGTGTGGGAAGGCGATGATGTTGATCTTGCTAAGCTGCCGATTCAAACCTGCTGGCCTGGCGATATTGCGCCCCTACTTACCTGGGGACTCGTCATCACACGCGGACCCAATGCAAAACGCCAGAACTTAGGTATCTACCGACAACAAGTTATTGGCCGCAACAAACTCATCATGCGCTGGCTATCCCATCGCGGTGGCGCACTGGACTTTAGAGATCATGCCCTGGCCAATCCGGGCAAACCTTTCCCGATCGCCGTTGCACTCGGTGCAGACCCCGCCACCACGCTCGGCGCCGTGACGCCAGTGCCAGACTCACTTTCCGAATATCAGTTTGCAGGACTCCTTCGCGGCGGGCGCACTGAAGTGACCCAGGCGCTTGGCAGCGACTTATCTGTCCCAGCAACGGCAGAAATCGTTCTTGAGGGTCACCTCCTTCCGAACACAGACCCCAGAGCGATTCGGCCAACCGTACCGGCCGGCGTCAACCCGCCCCCTGCGTCAGACTATGAACTTGCGCTAGAAGGACCGTTTGGTGATCACACCGGTTACTACAACGAACAAGATTGGTTTCCAGTCTTCACGATAGATCGCATTACCATGCGCCGTAACCCAATCTATCACTCAACCTACACAGGCAAACCCCCTGATGAGCCAGCCGTACTCGGCGTAGCGCTCAATGAAGTATTCGTTCCTCTATTGCGCAGACAGATTCCGGAGATCGTGGATTTCTATTTGCCACCTGAGGGCTGCAGCTATCGACTTGCCGTTGTTTCCATCAAAAAACAATACCCTGGGCATGCGAAGCGAGTCATGTTTGGACTCTGGAGCATTCTGCGGCAGTTTATGTACACAAAATTTATCGTGGTGGTCGATGCAGACATCAATCCGCGCGACTGGAAAGAAGTGGTGTGGGCAATGACGACGCGTATGGACCCCGTGCGGGACACACTACTTGTTGAAAATACGCCGATTGACTACCTGGACTTTGCCTCACCTGTTTCAGGACTGGGCGGAAAAATGGGGCTCGATGCCACCAACAAATGGGCGGGAGAGACCCAACGCGAATGGGGTACTCCTATCCAGATGGATGCAGCAACAAAGGCCCGCGTGGATGCGATTTGGAGCGAGCTCGGACTCTGATAGCGGCGAGCCCTCTTACGCAGCGGGCTTCGCATTACGCAGCAAGAGGGCAATAAAAAATGGTCCGCCCACCAAACTAGTGATGACGCCCACCGGCAGTTCTGCCGGCATCACCACAACGCGTGCAATCCAGTCAGCCAATACGAGGGCAATGGCGCCTGCGATCCACGACAAGGGCAGCAGCCCGCGATGGTCCGCTCCGATCCAGCGGCGCAAAATGTGCGGGATAACCAAGCCGATAAAGGCAATCCCTCCCGTCGCAGCGACAAGCGGCCCCACTAGCAGCGCGATCAATAAAATTAAGGTGCGACGTGCACGCGCGATGTCAAAGCCAAGATGATGCGCTTCACGCTCACCCAAGAGCAAGGCATTTAGAACCCGCCACTGCTTGCACAACAGAAGCGAACAAAGAAGCGCCCAAGGCATGAGCCAACCCACATACCCCCACGACGCTCGAGCCAAACTACCCAGGGACCAAAAACCAAAACTACGAAATTGGGATTCGGAAATAAAGGTGGTGGCTAAGCTCACCAAACTCATCATGGTTGCGTTGATCGCAATCCCCGCCAAAAGTAGACCAGCCACCCCAGGATAACGTCGACCCAAACCGTAGGCAGCCAAGGTAGCGAGTAGTGCTCCCGCAAAGCCTGCGATACCTGTAAACCAAGCGCTGCCAAAGCCCAACAACAAACTCAGCACAACTCCGAGGGACGCGCCCGCAGAAATGCCCATTAAGCCAGGCTCTGCCAAGGGATTACGAAAAAGCGCCTGCATCACCGCGCCACTTAGAGCGAGCGCTCCTCCTGCAACCGCCGCAAACAGCACGCGGGGCAGCCTGAGCTCCAAAAATACTGTTCGCTTAAAGGAGTCTAGATCTGAACCGATTCCCAAGGCTGCAAAAACCTCAGGCCACCGCATCGGCACCGCCCCCGACTTCAGCGTGAAAAGCATGATGAAGAGCAATCCGAGTGGCGCCCCAATCCATATTAGGAGCCGACGGGAACGGGGCACACAAGACGTGAGCATCAACGAACCGTCTTGACTTCAATCACGGCTCGTTGCCCTGCCTGTTCGATTTCCTGTTTCATCACAAGGCTCACAGCGGGACAATACCAGTCAGTCACATACGATTGCACCGCTGGGATCTTAATCAACACACCACGTACATTGGCCATCGTTTGCTCCGTTCCCCGCGGGTAGCGCACTGGCCAGCAAAGCTGTGGCCCCAGCGCCGTGTCAATAGACTGCCGCGTCCCGACAATTTTCTCGCCGACCCGAACGGTTAACGCAGTGGTTGGTCCTTTGCGCGGATCTCCTATCGCAAGTCGAAAATTTTGCGATGGTAGCCGTTGACCCGGTGCTTTGATGGCGGTTCCATAACCAAAGATACTGACCATCTGCATGTCAAACGCCTCGGACTGTGCAGTTTGACCAGGGCCACTTTTAATCAGTTTTGCCTGCAAATCATTTGCAGTCAGCACGTGATCCAGATCCGCTGCACCAGTCAACATACCAAACAGAGCGTAACTAGCGTTTCCTTTGACTTGCGCCTGACAACTTTGCTTGCCGGTCTTCTTGACCTGACTGAAGGTCATGCGAGCGCTGACCTGGACAATGCCCTTGCCGGTGATTTCAATCAGTCCACCATTATGAAAAAATTTGGCGTCACAAATACCAGCCTGCGCAGTGGCGCAGACCATTAAAACGAATACACCCAACAGGGCATGACGAACATTCATGGGTGCTTACCTGGTTGGTTCGATTAAATTTATTTTGCAGTAAGCCAGGCGATTAACGCATTTTCAAACGATCGTGCATCGTGCGCACGCTCGTGGTTGACCATGCTGATAACTATATAGCGTTTACCGCTGCTCGACCATACATACCCCGCAACAGAGCGTACGTCGCGCAAGGCACCCGTCTTGAGATGCGCCATGGATTTTGTGGTGGGGTCACGCAGTCGGTTGCGCGTCGTACCATCAGTACCAAGAATCGCCAACGATGATACGTACTCAGGCATCACAGGCGACATCCATGCCTTTTGGAGCATTTGTGCCAGACTCTCGGCTGAGACAACACCGTTCCTTGAAAGACCCGAGCCATTATCCAACACGAGCCCTTTCATTGGCAGCCCCTGCTTGGCCAACACGTCTTGGGCAATCTGAACACTCCCAGAGACATTTGCCGGACGTCGGCCCGCCTCGGCACCTAACGTCAGAAGTAACACGCGCGTCATCACGTTATTGCTGCGCTTGTTGATCAAGCGAATGACCTCGGACAAGGGAGGAGACTGATGCGAAGCAACCGCCGTGGCATTTGATGGGATCGTGCCGGTCCGAACCCGCCCTGTCATGATGCCACCAAGTTCCTTCCAAAGAATTTGCAATACTTTGGCGCCAAACTCTTGCTGAGAGAAGGCCAAGCGAAACACGTCAAACTCGCCACAGGAACCGGCACCTCTTCCACTCACACGGATGCGAACAGTCGAGCCGTCCGATGTTGTGTCTGTTGCCACCGCTGGCGAGCCGGGACATTGTCCATCAGCCCACTGCACATTGCCCTCAACCACAACGCCAGGAATGGGGGGATCGATAAACGACTTCCAGGTCTTGCTAGCAGGATCGGGAGAGAAAACTAACCGAACGGCTCCAAAACCAACCATAAACGCATCAGGACTCGCGTTGTAAGGGCGGTCCGAAGCGCCATCAAACGCACCCGGATCGATCGTGACCTCACCAAAAATGGATCGATCCACAACAATGTCGGAGATCTCCCGGATGCCACGCAAACGCAGATCCCGTAAAAGACGCCATACATCCTGCAGCATGAGGACAGGGTCACCTCCTGCGCGCAAATACAATGGTCCTTTTAAGACACCTTGATCACTGATTTGAGATTCAGGACTTAATAAAAAACTAGTGTTCCAAACGTAATTTGGCCCTAGCCGAGAAATCGCCGCGTAGGTCGTCACTAATTTCATGACCGAGGCTGGGTTACGCGGGGTCTCAGGAGAAATCGCGAATAAGCGCGGCCCACCGACCTCCTGCACCAACACTGATAGCGAGGACTCGGGCAACTTGGTCTTGGCCCAGGCTTGAGCAAGCTCTGGAGGCAGTGCTCCTTGCGCCTGCACCTGTAGCCCCACTCCCGACACAAGTAACGCTGCAAACACTGCACACTTGCCTAGCCACCTACTGGCTTTCGCCTTGCCTACGATCATTACGTCACCTATTTAGCGAGTTCAACCGACAGCATACAAAAAAAGTCTCTGCCCGGCTTAAAATGCGCCCTCTTATAGAAAAGCCAACATTACACGTGCCCGTCTCTCTGTCTCTTTCTGATTTTGACTACCACCTGCCCGCCGAGCTAATTGCCCAGGTGCCCGCGGCGGTGCGCTCAACGAGTCGTTTACTTCATGCGGACAGTCATGGTCGTATAGACGACCTGCGCTTTAGTGATCTGATCGCCTTACTCCGCCCAAACGACTTGTTGGTACTAAACGACACGCAGGTCATTCAAGCCCGATTGCTTGGCAAAAAAGACAGTGGTGGCAAAGTCGAAGTCTTGGTAGAACGGATCACAGAAGAAAATCTGGCGCTCGCCCATGTCCGCGCAAGTAAATCACCCGGTGCTGGAACCTCACTGGTTCTCGCAGAGGACGTCTGCGTCGAAGTTTTAGGTAGAAGCGACGATTTATTTGTCTTGAAGTTTGATCGTCCCGTGCTGGAAGCGCTCGCCGAATATGGCGCCGTGCCTCTACCTCCTTACATCACGCATAAACCCGATGCACGTGACATTGAACGCTACCAGACCGTCTATGCACGCGAGCCCGGCGCAGTCGCCGCGCCGACTGCAGGCCTGCACTTTGATCAAGAGATGTTTGATCAGCTGGATGTGCTCGGCGTAAAAAGAGCCTTTGTTACCCTGCACGTCGGCGCAGGAACCTTTCAGCCCGTCCGAGACAATAATCTCGCCACACACATCATGCATGCCGAGCGCTATACGGTTCCGCAAACGACGATCGATGCAATTGCTGAGACGCGCGCGCGGGGCGGTCGCGTCATTGCTGTGGGTACAACCAGCGTCAGAGCACTCGAATCAGCGGCGCAGTTGCAACCCGCGTTGACCACTGCACAATCGGGTGACACTAGGCTATTTATTACCCCAGGGTTTCGCTATCAGGTTGTCGATGCGATGGTGACGAACTTTCACCTGCCACAATCGACGCTTCTAATGCTCGTTGCGGCCTTTGTAGGGCTCAATGAAATGAAAGCAGCATATCAACATGCCATCGCGCAGCGCTACCGATTTTTTAGTTATGGCGATGCGATGTTTCTCGAACGGAAGACAACTTGATGAACGACACCGCAGACAACACGACCACGCCGACTACGTCGAGACCCGCGAACGGCTTGTCATTTGAGCTTCAGGCCACTGACGGTCTGGCGCGGCGCGGGCGCATGACACTGAACCATGGCGTGGTCGAGACGCCGATCTTCATGCCTGTGGGCACCTATGGCAGCGTCAAAGCCATGATGCCGCATGAACTCACTGAAGTTGGCGCCCAAATTGTGTTGGGAAACACGTTCCATCTGTGGCTGCGTCCAGGCACAGAGGTGCTCGCCAAGCACGGTGGGCTGCACGGCTTCATGCAGTGGTTCGCCCCCCTCCTGACAGATTCAGGCGGCTTTCAAGTATTTAGCCTGCAGGGGATGCGCAAAATTTCTGAAGAAGGCGTGAAATTCGCCTCGCCAATTGACGGGGCCAGACTATTCCTGACTCCGGAGGAGTCCATGCGCATTCAAACCGCACTGAACTCCGATATTGCGATGGTTTTCGACGAATGCACGCCTTACATGATCAAAGACAAGCCGGCGACCACCGACGAGGCGGCACGCTCAATGCGCATGTCCTTGCGCTGGGCGCGTCGCTCGCGGGAATCTTTTGATGCGCTCGAAAACCCGAACGCACTCTTTGGGATTGTCCAAGGCGGGATGTTTGAGACCTTACGCGATGAGTCCCTAGCGGGTCTGGAAGACATCGGTTTCCAGGGCTATGCCATTGGCGGGCTCTCGGTCGGCGAACCAAAAGAAGACATGTTGCGCATTTTGAAGCATGTTGCCCCCAAATTGCCTGCAAATGCCCCCCGCTACCTCATGGGAGTCGGCACGCCGGAGGATCTGGTCGACGGTGTGGCGCAAGGGATCGATATGTTCGACTGCGTCATGCCAACGCGCAATGCCCGCAACGGGTGGCTGTTCACTCGCTTTGGCGACGTCAAAATCCGAAATGCGCAATATCGGGATGACACACGCCCACTCGACCCCAGTTGCAGCTGCCATACCTGTGCAAATTTCTCACTTTCTTATTTGCATCACTTGCAGCGCTCGAACGAAATTACTGGGTCGCGCCTCAATACCCTGCACAACCTCCACTTCTACCTCACAATCATGCAAGAAATGCGAGAAGCCATCTCTGAGGGAAGGTTTCAAGCCTGGAGAACGCAATTTGCGCGAGATCGGGCCACCAAGTCGTTACAATAGCCAGCGTTTCGCATATATCTAAAGGAGACCTTAATGTCTGCTCAAACAGTTTCCAGCCTCGTGCTGGCTCAAGCCGGCGACACGGCCGGCTCACTGATGGGGATGGCCCCTATCGTTCTGATGTTCGTCGTTTTGTACTTTTTGATGATTCGTCCACAGATGAAGCGTCAGAAAGAACACAAAGCATTGCTGGCTGCCTTAGCCAAAGGTGACGAAGTCATCAGCGCTGGTGGCTTGCTCGGCACAGTGACGAAAGTCAGTGACAGCTATGTGACCATTCAAATCGCAGAGCACGGCGAGAAAGCTGTCGAAGTCGTGATGCAAAAAGCCTCAGTGTCCGCTGTACTGCCAAAAGGCACGATCAAGGCACTGTAATTTTTTGTCCTAACGCCCCGACGCATGTTGCGACGGGGTGCAATCCTTCTTAATCCCCGTCGGCAATGAACCGCTATCCCCTTTGGAAATACCTGACGGTGCTGATCGCGGTTGTGATCGGCCTGCTCTATACCCTGCCTAACTTGTACGGCGAATCGCCAGCGGTGCAAATATCGAGCGCCAAGGCCACCCTCAAAATCGATGCAGGTATGCTCGATCGAGTGCAGAGCATTCTGCAGCAGGCAAAGATCGCCAGCGCGGGCTCCTCCTTTGATCAAAATGGTCCTGTTGGAACCGTTCGAGTCCGCTTCACCAACACAGATACCCAGATTCAGGCTCGTGACCTGATTGAGAAGGCGCTCAACCCCAACCCGGCAGATCCGAGTTACACGGTTGCGTTGAACCTATTGCCCGCCTCCCCTAGCTGGTTAAGCGCAATCGGCGCCAATCCCATGTACTTGGGACTTGATCTGCGCGGCGGTGTCCATTTCCTGTTGCAAGTCGACATGCAGGGCGCACTCACTGCCCGCTACGATTCCCTCGTGACAGACTTGCGCGCGATCCTGCGCGAACAAAAGATTGAAAGCGGCGGCGTCGAACGCAGCGGAATGTCAGTTGTTTTATCGTTTAACAGTACTGCAGCACGCGACCGTGCCGTGTCTGCCCTGCGAACTCGGCACCCGGACCTGCAAATGACCGAGCGCACTGATGGCGCGCGCCTGCAAGTTGTGGGCGTGTTGAGTCAAGCAGCAATGACCTCTGTCCAGGCCAAAGCGCTTACGCAAAACATCACAACCCTACACAACCGCATTAACGAACTCGGCGTGGCTGAACCGGTGATTCAGCAGCAAGGGTCAGATCGTATCGTTGTTCAGTTGCCAGGTGTTCAAGATGTTGCGAAAGCCAAGGACATACTGGGCCGCACGGCAACGCTTGAAATTCGTATGGTCGATGACACACCTGCCGCAGCAAGTGCGCTGGCAGCCGGAACAGTACCTTTCGGACTTGAGCGTTATCAAGACCGCGACGGTCGCCCCATTCTCGTTCGACGCCAAGTTGTTCTGACCGGTGAGAATCTGCAAGATGCCCAAGCAGGTCGCGACAGTCAGTCGCAACAGGCTGCGGTACACCTCACGCTTGACCAAAAAGGTGCGCGTATTTTTCGCGATGTCACTCGTGACAACGTTGGCAAGCGTATGGCAATTTTGCTGTTCGAGAAGGGTCGCGGTGAAGTCGTCACGGCACCTGTTATTCGCGGTGAAATCCCAGGTGGGCAGGTACAAATCTCCGGCAGCATGAGCGCGGAAGAAGCCGCAGACACTGCGCTGCTGCTGCGTGCTGGCTCTCTGGCTGCACCCATGGAAATCATCGAAGAACGCACAATCGGGCCAAGCCTGGGCGCAGACAACATCGCCAAGGGCTTTAACTCAACACTCTATGGTTTTATCGGCATTGCAATCTTCATGCTGGTTTACTACCACCTGTTCGGTGCGTTCTCGACCGCCGGGTTGGCGCTTAATATTCTGCTCTTGCTGGCGATTCTATCGATGCTACAAGCAACGCTTACCCTGCCAGGTATCGCGGCGATCGCGCTGACCCTAGGTATGGCGATTGACGCAAACGTGCTGATTAATGAACGGATCCGTGAAGAGCTGCGTAACGGCGAGTCACCACAAAACGCCATCCATTTAGGATTTGAGCGCGCCTGGGGCACGATTCTGGACTCGAACCTCACCACGCTAATCGTTGGCGTTGCACTCTTGGTATTCGGTACGGGCCCCGTACGAG
>CAMCWG010000011.1 GCA_945882005.1 Bordetella parapertussis | reverse complement strand
GCGCAATATTGACGTCACGCTGCGTGTTCTCAATGACTTTCGCTGCTTCGGCCACGCGTATGCTGGGCGCCATATGTGTGCCCGCGATCACGATCTGGCGGTACAAAGCGTCGACGAGGAGCGCGACTTCAGGGGTTGATCCTGACGTGACTTTTTTAATCGTACTGACACGATGCTCTTTGTCGCCAGGATTAATGCGCTCGGGGCTATAGCCCGCAAAAAAATCGACGTTGTATCGCAACCCAGACACCCGCTCGAGCACGGGCACACAAATTTCTTCGGTCGCGCCCGGGTAAACGGTAGACTCATAAATGACAATGTCACCTATTTTGAGCGCTTGACCGATCGTTTCGCTCGCTTTGACTAGCGGTGTCAGATCAGGTTGCTTGTACTCATCAATCGGAGTGGGCACAGTCACGATGAATACATTCGCCTGCCGCAATTCATCACGCTGAGCGGAGTATCGCAAATGTTTCGCAGTCGCGAGCTCGACATCATCTACCTCTAGGGTGTGATCATGCCCGCTCTTAAGCTCATCAATGCGTGCCGTATTGATATCGAAGCCCAGCACGCTGCGTTGTTTACCGAACTCTACGGCCAGGGGCAAGCCAACATACCCGAGTCCGACAATCGCAAGCTTGACATCCTGAATCTGCAAAATATTCTCCGGCAAGGGGCACCTATAAGACCTACTCGATCGCAATCAATCGCGAACCAACTCAAACCGAGATGATAAGGGAGAGTAGGTCGATATAAAAAAAAAGCCCAAGACTTTGCAGTCTTGGGCTAAATCCACCAAAGGAGGAGGGTGGAGGAGACAACCTTGGCAAGTTAAGGAGACGATGTACTTAAGACCGTCTCAGCTGCTTGGGCATCCAAGTTGCTTTCGGCAACTTGCGACTTAACAACCTCGTACTTAACTTCCATGTAACAAATAATAGACTATTTTTTTGTGCGTTGCAAGAATATTTGATTTCCCCTATGAAAATCACGTAATTTTGTTGTTTTTGTGCGTCGCAACATCACAAAAATAGTTTGGCCGCAGCCCTATATTCGGTATGCGGTCGTTGTCATGACGCGCGAAACTGCTCGCATCACGCCCTTAACCGGAGCTGGTAAGGCTGAGGCTCCATGGTTTTCCGCCGTTTTGCGATGTTTAATTTCATCCTCTTTCATTTGTTGGACGATGGCGCGAGACCGCTCATCCTCGCGAGGCAAGCGCTCAAGGTGGCTATCCAGGTGCGCCTCGACTTGACGCTCAGTTTCTGCCATAAAACCTAGGTTGTGGGCTACACCGGACCGGCCGGCCAGAACGCCAAGGAAGAAAGATCCCACATACCAGACGGGGTTTAGAACGCTGGGGCGGGCGTTTAATTCAGCTAAGCGCTGCCCGCACCACGCTAGATGATCCACCTCCTCGGCAGCAGCATCAAGCAGCATCTCTTTGCAGGCAGGATCCTTACAAGCAACGGACTGCCCCCGATAAAGCGCCTGTGCACATATTTCCCCGACGTGATTCACCCGCATCAGACCCGCAGCGTGGGTTTTTTGAGCCGCAACCAGGTCCTGCGCGCCTGGCGTCAAGCCCTTCGCCGGGTTCGGACGCTTGGCGCTAACCGCCCCTGACAAAACTTGCAGCGCCATATCCGCCTCCGCAATCACGACATCAAACATGCCATGGCGACGCACAAAGCCGGAAGCAAACTTGGGCACGGAATCCTGCATGACTACTCCACGATCGATTTGCAAGCATTTTAGCCCGCCCGATCTTGCGGAAACCCCAATACTTTCAAGGTCTGAAAGGATTATCATTCTGGCTTCAACGTTGAGGATTAGACATGGAAGTCAATATTGACTGGGGCGGACCGCAAGGCATGCTGTTCGTAGCCAAAACTGGGACTGGACACATTGCAGCCATGGACGGCGCACCGGAAGGCGGAGGCCACAACCTTGCCCCTCGTCCGATGGAACTCCTGCTGGCTGGCACCGGCGGATGCACAGCTTACGATGTCGTACTCATTTTGAAGCGCGGTCGACACGCCATCACGGGCTGCTCAGTCAAACTGCAAGCTGAGCGCGCCGAAGTCGACCCAAAAGTGTTCACCAAAATCCATTTTGTATTTACTGTGACCGGCGACAACCTTCCTCGTGCTGCGGTTGAACGTGCGATCGCGCTATCTCACGAGAAATACTGTTCCGCATCGGCCATGCTGGCGCACACGGCAGAAATTACTTGGTCCGCCGATATCGTTCAAACAGGTGCTGCGACGCAGCCTTCCGCTTAACGAAATACCCCACCACCATGATGAACCAGTATGAAACCTTTATGCGCCATGTCTACACGACGGGCGTCAACAAGACAGATCGCACAGGCACCGGCACCCGCTCGGTCTTTGGCTATCAAATGCGCTTCGATCTTTCCAAAGGTTTTCCGATGGTGACGACAAAAAAACTGCATACACGCAGTATTTTTGTAGAACTGCTCTGGTTTTTACGCGGGGATTCGAACGTACGTTGGCTGCAAGAAAACGGTTGCACAATCTGGGATGAGTGGGCGAGCCCCACAGGCGACCTGGGTCCGGTCTACGGAGTGCAGTGGCGCTCCTGGCCAACGCCCGACGGTCAGCACATTGACCAGATTTCGCAAGTGCTCGAGCAAATTAAAAAAACACCCGACTCGCGCCGACTCATTGTTTCTGCCTGGAACGTGGCTGAAATCAAAAATATGGCCCTGCCGCCTTGCCATGCATTTTTTCAGTTTTATGTTGCCGAGGGTAAGCTCTCGTGCCAGCTATACCAAAGAAGTGCTGATATTTTTCTTGGCGTGCCGTTCAATATCGCAAGCTACGCCCTACTGACCCACATGGTCGCGCAACAGTGCGGACTCGAAGTCGGCGATTTCGTCTGGACCGGCGGTGATTGCCACATTTACAGCAACCACTTTGAACAAGTCGAATTACAGCTTTCCCGTGAACCCCACCCCTACCCACAGCTAGTCATTCAGCGCAAACCGGACTCTCTGTTCGATTACCGTTATGACGACTTTGTAATTGAGAACTATAACCACCATCCGCACATCAAAGCCCCGGTGGCTGTGTAGCGTTGAGACTGAATAAGATATGTCCCTGAGCCTGATTGTCGCCTACGCGCAAAACCGCACGATCGGCCGTGAAAACACACTGCCATGGAAGCTAGCGGGTGATCTCGCTCACTTCAAGCGAACAACACTCGGCCACCCCATCATCATGGGGCGCAAGACTTGGGACTCATTAGGCCGTCCACTTCCCGGACGTCGCAATATCGTGATCAGTCGCGACACATCGAAAGAAGCGATTGGCGCGGAGTTCGTTTCAAGTCTAGATGAAGCGATCAAACGGCTGGCACCGAATGAACAGGCCTACATCATCGGCGGCGCACAAATCTACCAGCAGGCGCTCCCGCTCGCCGACCATGTGATCGCGACAGAAGTCCAAGCTATCGTCGAGGGTGATGCGTTTTTCGCAGCGCTCGATCCCACCTGGTGGAAAGAGGTCTCACGCGTTGGACAGCCACCCGAAAATGGCCTGGCATACGATATTGTGCAGTACGATCGTCGCGCAGACTCCATAAATTAATACAACCCGCACTACGGACGCTATCGTCATGAAGAAAAAACAAATCGGTGCAGCGGGCGTAGTCGCCGCCGTAGCGGTTGTATATGCCGGGTTTAGTTGGTTTGCCGGAATGCGTATTGAAAGCCAATCCAAAGCAGCCGCGGAGTCAATCAATGTTTCGTTAGCCCGCAGTTGGTCTGATCAGGTGCAGCTCTCATTGCGCAGCTATGAGCGAGGGATATTTTCTAGTCGAGCTATTTACGCACTGACCCTGACGAATCAGGACAAGCAGGCCGATCGCCGCGAAATTCTGTGGTCGAATGAAATTGAGCACGGGCCACTGCCATGGTCCCGCGTTCAGCGCGCAGACTTCTCCCTTTCGGGCGCAGTGATCCAAACAGCCGTACTCAAAAATCCGACAACGGAAGCCTTATTTGACGCGACCGGTGGAAAATCTCCCGTCTCAGGAACGACGCATGTGACGCGTCAAGGTGTCGCCACGTTGCGCTGGACAGTGCTGCCTTTTGACTACACCCAAGACACCTTACGCATAAAACTAAGTACAGCCGAGATTTCTGCACGCATCGGTCCAAGCTTTAGCTTTGTCAAAAGCACGACTAGCCTCGACGGTCTGACGCTGAGCGATGGCAAACTGGCTTTCGAAGTCAAAGGCCTGCAACTGACGACGGATACGCGCGCCACGAATACTGGCATGCAAACGGGAATGCGCGAGCTACGTCTGGGTAATCTGACCTGGGCTTCGCTCGACTCACTGAGCTTGGGCTTGCAGAAGTTTGTCATGCATAGCGATTTGCGCGAGGCCAATGGACTACTCGGCGGCATCACCACCGCAGAGGTTGGCGCGCTCAAGCTAAACGATAAAGTTTGGGGAGAGTTCACTCTATCGTTTGGGTATGAAAAACTGAGCGGCAGTGCGCTTCGCTCTCTGCTCGACTTTCAAGATAGCTATTTGCTGCGTACCCTGCTCGGCGCCACACCGAATCCAGCAACGGCTGCAGCAGACACGAAAAAATTCTGGCAGCACATCTCCGTTTTAAGCAAAACCAGTCCAATCCTAAGCCTAAGCCCGCTGAGCTGGAAGAACAACCAAGGGCGTAGCCAACTATCTTTGGCCATGACGGTCAATCCGTCGGACGCAAGCCCTAGCGGCATTGGTTTGCAGGGTACGGCGCTGAAAGAGTTCGATGCAACGCTCAGTCTGTCAACGCCCATGCTGAATACCGTTTATATCCAAGCCCTGCAAACACCAGGAGCGAACCCCGCTCAAGTCAAAACAAAAGCGGATCAAGAAATCCGAAAATTACTTGAGCAAGCCTTTCAACTCAAACTCGGTCGGGCACAAAACAACAAGCTCGTTGCGCATTTCAATATACAGGACGGAGACTTCCGCTTGAATGGCCAGCGCATGCCAGGTGATCCCTTCATAAAGTGGATGCGCACAAACCTCCCGAAAGGATGGTTCGCCGAACGAGTGCCGTCAGCACAAGAACTTGCGGACGACGGCGGTGTAATCAAGCACCTTGATCCAGCAGTACTGACCAGCCTACTGAGTGCTGCGGGTTTTAGTTACGACGAAGCTCGCGATAAGGATGGCGACCGCCTACTCAAGATTGGCACTGCTGAAACAGGCGCAGATAAGATCGAATTCATTTTCATTGGTTGCGGCAATGATCGATCTTGCGAGGACGTCTTGATGCGCGCTACCTTTCCCCAAAACCCTCAGATCGCGCTGAATGCAATTAACGATTGGAACCAACGTAACCGATGGGCGCGTGCGTTTCTGAACGAAACACAGCAAGCTGTGTTGGAAATGGACATCAGCGCATACGGCGGTATCGAACGTGATGCGCTTGAATCGATGGTCGACAACTTTTTTAAGTTGCTACGCGAGTTCTCCAAGAGCCTGTCTACTGAAGCCAAATAAAGAAATTGACCCGCTTTTAGCGGGTCAATTTTTCACTACCAACTTGCGCAAATCAAGCGTAGGCTTCGATCGGCAAACAAGCGCAGACTAGATTACGGTCGCCCCATGCATTATCGACACGTCCAACTGGCGGCCAATACTTTGCATCGCGCAAGCTAGCTACGGGATATGCAGCCTGCTGACGCGGATAGTCATGGTGCCACTCCTCTGCCAATAACATCTTGGCAGTATGCGGAGCGTTCTTCAGAACGTTATCTGTCCGATCTCTTTCGCCACGCTCAATCTGTGCGATCTCTGCACGGATTGCAATCATCGCGTCCACAAAGCGATCCAGCTCAGCAAGCCCTTCTGATTCCGTTGGTTCAACCATCAAGGTACCCGCTACAGGAAAGCTCATAGTTGGTGCATGGAAGCCGTAGTCCATCAAACGCTTGGCAATGTCTTCTGCAGTGACTCCTGAGGATTCTTTGATATCGTGAATATCCAGGATGCACTCATGCGCCACTCGACCATTACGGCCTGTGTAGAGCACGGGATAGTGTCCTGCGAGCTTACGTGCGACGTAGTTTGCGCTCAAGATCGCAACCTCGGTTGCCCGACGCAAGCCTTCTGCCCCCATCAAAGAGATGTACACAAAGGGAATAGGCAAGATACTTGCTGAACCGAACGGTGCCGCTGAAACAGGTCCTACTGCGGCGCCCTGAGCCATCGTACCTTTCTCGCCAACTACACCTGGCAAAAAGGGTGCGAGATGGCTTTTTACTCCAACAGGCCCCACGCCTGGTCCGCCCCCGCCATGCGGAATACAGAAAGTTTTGTGTAGATTCAAATGCGACACATCCGAACCAAACTTTCCGGGCTGTGCCACACCAACCATTGCGTTCATGTTTGCACCGTCCATATACACCTGGCCGCCTGCGTCGTGAATCATCTCGCAAATATTGGTGATCGACTCTTCAAACACGCCGTGCGTCGATGGGTACGTCACCATCAACGCAGCTAACCGATCGCCCACTTTCGCAATTTTGGCTTTCAGATCGTCGAGATCGACGTTGCCGTGTGAGTCCGAAGCAACCACGACAACTTCCATACCGACCATATTGGCTGATGCAGGGTTTGTCCCGTGCGCCGACGATGGAATCAAGCAGACATCGCGCTGATGCTGACCGTTTGCACGGTGGTATGCCCGAATTGCGAGCAAGCCTGCGTACTCTCCCTGAGCACCAGAGTTAGGTTGCAAGCTGATCGCGTCGTAACCAGTAATCTCACACAGGTCCTTGGACAGGCGCTCAATCATCTGTTGATAGCCTTTCGTTTGGTCCGCAGGAGCAAACGGGTGAATCAACGCAAATTCAGGCCAAGTGACCGGGATCATTTCCACGGTTGCATTGAGCTTCATCGTGCAGGAACCCAAGGGGATCATGGTGCGATCCAAGGCCAGGTCCTTGTCAGATAGCTTACGCAAGTAACGCAACATGTCCGTCTCAGACTGAATGCTCGAGAACACGGGGTGGCTCAGGATCGCGCTCTTGCGCTGCAAGGTTACTGGCACGCCGGGCAAACCAACAACTGACTCTGCGAGTGACCCAGCCGCTTGGCCGCTAACCGAGGCAAACACCCCGATGAGTTGCACGAGGTCATCACGCGTCACTGTCTCATCAAGCGAAATCGCTAGCTGTGTCGAACTCACGTGACGCAGATTAATTTTTGCCTGTCGAGCCGTATCCAAGATTTTGTTGGTCTGTGCACCGGTCTCTAACAACAAGGTGTCGAAGTAAGTGGTGTTGACGACCTTGATACCGGAGCTAGTCAGAGCGTCACGCAGCAGTGAAGTCGCCTGATTCACGCGTGTTGCGATTGCGACAACGCCCCGAGGGCCATGCCACAACGCATACATGCTTGACATGACAGCCAACAAAACCTGCGCTGTACAAATATTTGAAGTCGCTTTTTCACGACGGATATGCTGCTCGCGCGTTTGTAAAGCAAGGCGTAACGCGGGATTGCCCTGAGCATCTTTCGAGACACCGACAAGACGACCCGGCATATTGCGTTTGAACGCATCTTTACAAGCCATAAAGCCAGCGTGTGGGCCACCGAAGCCAAACGGCACGCCAAAGCGTTGCGCAGAGCCAATCGCAATGTCTGCACCCCAATGACCAGGCGGCTCAAGCAACGCCAAGGCAAGCAGGTCCGTTGAGCAAGCAACAACTCCACCTTGTGCGTGCACTTGTTCAGTCAACGCGCGGTAATCAGACACGGCGCCCAGTGAATGCGGGTATTGCACCAACAAGCCAAAACAAGCGGGAACACCCTCGCTTTCATCACCTACAACGACGTCGATATCCAGCCCATCTGCGCGCGTGCGAATCACCTCAATCGTTTGGGGGTGACAGTGCTGCGACACGAAAAACACCTTGCTTTCCGCATGCGAAGCGCGTCGTGCAAGGGTCATCGCTTCTGCCGCAGCCGTGCCCTCATCGAGCAATGAGGCGTTCGCAATGTCCAACCCAGTCAAGTCTGCGACCATCGTCTGATAGTTCAGAATGGCTTCTAAGCGACCTTGGGAAATTTCAGGTTGATACGGCGTGTACGCCGTGTACCAAGCAGGATTCTCTAGAATATTGCGCAAAACAACATTAGGGGTATGCGTGCCGTAGTAGCCCTGCCCAATGTAGTTACGAAAAACCTGATTCTGACCAGCAATTTTCTTCATCTCGGCCAGCACATCGGCCTCTGCGCGCGGCGCAGGCAAGTCGAGCTCCCGGGTCATATGGATGTTTGCGGGTACGACCTCTTGCATCAAAGACGCGAGGCTTGGTGCACCGACGGCAGCCAACATGGCCTGCTGATCATGATCGCCCGGGCCAATGTGCCGAGGAATAAATTCGTGGGAAGTATTAAATACGTTGGACATAGTGGGCGCCTTAGCTTGCGTCTGCGACAGCCTGATAAGCGGCGGCGTCGAGCAAGCCGTCTACATCTGCCGCGTTATTGGCTTTGATTTTAAAAATCCAGGTGTTGTAAGGACTCGCATTAATCGTTTCAGGCGCGTCGTTCAACGCCTCATTAAACGCCACAACTTCGCCAGCCACAGGTGCGTAAATGTCAGACGCTGCCTTGACCGACTCCACAACTCCAGCGGTCGCACCCGCTGCAAGCTTGGCGCCAACGCGCACATCACCTACGAACACCAAGTCACCCAATTGCTCCTGAGCCGGACCCGTAATACCAACCAGCATGACGTCGCCGTCTGCCTTAATCCATTCGTGTGTGCTGGCGTACTTACGATCGCTAGGAATGCTCATGAAGGTCTCCTGAAAATTTCGTGAAATATGAATGTAAATATGAATTGAAACAAATTAAGAGTGCACAACCGGCTGTCCGTTTCGTACAAACGGCAGCTTGCATACTTGCGCGGGCACCCATTTACCTCGGATATCGATCTCGACAGCATCCCCCACAGCAACACCTGCGGGCAGTCTCGCAAAACCAATGGAATAGCCAAGGGTTGGCGACATCGTGCCGCTCGTCACTTCTCCGAGGCCCTTGGCCGTGCGCACACTCATGTGTGCACGCATCACTCCGCGATCCAATAACTTCAGGCCGATGAAGGTACGAGGATCTGAAAACTGCTTGATGGCCTTGTTTCCAATAAAGTGACGGTCTGCATCTTTAGTCGACACGGTCCATGTCAGACCAGCTTGATTAGGATGAATCAACTCATCCATATCCTGACCGTAAAGATTCATGCCCGCTTCTAGTCGTAATGTGTCGCGTGCTCCCAGGCCACAGGGCTGCACTTGCTGGGCAACCAGATCTTTCCAAAGCAACTCTACCTGGTCGGCTGGCACAACGATCTCAAAACCGTCTTCGCCCGTATAACCCGTGCGCGCAACCATCGTGTCCGGTGCTACACGCGCACTCACAAACACACCCAGATCCTGGGTGGCAGCTTTCCATTGTGGTCGGGCGGCCCATACTTTGGTGCGGGCATTCGGGCCTTGTACGGCGACCATCGCGAGATCTTTGCGCGCAGTAATCGTGACAGAAAAACCCTCAGCTGCCGCCACGCGCTGCATCCAAGCGATATCTTTATCAGCCGTTCCAGCGTTCACAACCAGGCGCCAATCGGTCGGCGTAAAGAAATAGACGATCAAGTCATCGATCACGCCGCCCTGCGGATTCAACATACAGGAGTACAGCGCCTTGCCTGGCTGGGTAAGTTTGGCTACATCATTTGCAACCAGGCGTCGCAAAAATCCGGTGGCATCCGCTCCAGCGACGTCCACATTCAGCATATGGGAAACATCGAACATGCCAGCATCCCGACGCACGGCATGGTGTTCTTCAATTTGTGAACCATAGTTCACCGGCATGTCCCAGCCACCAAAATCAACCATACGTGCGCCAGCGGCGACATGGGTCGCAGCCAAAGGCGTGCGTTTCAAAACAGCAGACATGAAATAGCTCCGGAACAGAGATCAAAGGGCGTTACATACAGACCGCGGACCATTTAAGGCAGCGCAGAAGCATGCGACGATACGCCCCTCTGTCCTTTTGCCTGAGAGTTGCCCCACTTGAACGTGGGTGTGCACCTTCGGCGCCCGTTTTGACCAAATGCGGTCGCGGGTCTCTCCAGAGTGATGTGCTGATGCGCATGAATCTTGTGCACATCAATGCAAGCTACGGTATGGGGGGCCTGAGCGATTCTGGGCGAATTGCGCCTTCGGCGGCATAAAGCCAGTCTGATTGAGACGGCAAATGCGCTCTCCCGCAGCATACGTTCACAACCTGTTCAGCATACCGCGAAATCGAGTGTTACAACAACTGAGAAGCACTAAGGTCAAACTAGCCCACGGCCACACGCAGCTGCCGAGGACCAGGCCCACTGGAAGTTATATCCGCCGAGCCAACCGGTTACATCGACGACTTCCCCGATGAAATGCAGCCCCGGCACCGCTTTTGCCTGCATCGTGCGCTGATCCAGCCCACGGGTATCGACTCCGCCACGCATCACCTCGGCTTTTTTATAGCCCAGGGTTCCGTTAGGCATAACCGCCCAGCCCTTTATTCTTGCGGCCAGCTCACGCAATGTGCGATCGGGTAAGTCAGCGATCCGACTGGCGGCCAACTCTCCAAGCCATTGTTCAGAAAGGCGTTTCGGCCACAGATTGGCCAATAAAGTACCCAACTGCTGACGCCCCCCAGCTTTCGCCTCAAGCAAAAGCGCTTCCATGTCCATATCGGGTGCCAAATCCAACCGGATCTGCTCACCCGGCTGCCAATAACTGGAAATCTGCAAAATACCCGGCCCAGACAGCCCTTTGTGTGTAAACAGCACGTCTTCTAAAAACGCTGGTGCGCGTCGCCCTGATCCGGTCGAGACGACGGACGGAATCGCGAGGCCCGCCAAGTCCACCAAAGGCTGCCATTCTTCACCGTTAAACGTCAAGGGTACTAAAGCAGGCCGAGGCTCTATGACCTTCAAGCCGAATTGTCGGGCAAGCTTCAAGCCGAAGTCGGTGGCGCCTAACTGGGGAATCGCGAGGCCGCCCGTTGCGATCACGAGGTTACGGCACTGCACCTGCCCTTGATCCGTGCTCAAAACAAAGCCTTGCGCCCCTGCATCCCCGTTGAGGACAACTTCGTCAACCTTGCAGGGCATCATCCAGTGCACACCTGCGTCGTCGCACTCAGCGCGCAGCATCTCAATAATCAGTTCACTGCTCTGATCACAAAACAATTGCCCTTTGTGCTTCTCATGCCAGGCGATACCATGACGGTCGACCAAAGCGATAAAGTCTTGAGGCGTAAAACCCGCCAGCGCAGATTTACAAAAATGCGGGTTGGCTGAAATAAAATGCTCGGCCGTTACCGCGCGATTCGTAAAGTTGCAGCGTCCACCGCCGGAGATACGAATTTTTTCTGCGAGCTTCTCAGCGTGATCCAACAACACAACCCGCATGCCGCGTTGCCCGGCAACGGCCGCGCACAGCATACCTGCCGCGCCTGCGCCGATAACCGCTACATCAAAAACGGGCACGTGGCAGATCCAAAGACGTAGTGCTTAGAGACACTATTGCTCAATCAAACAATCGACATAGAACCGCTTGCCACCGTCAGCATCCGTTTCCTCGCCAAGCCCGTGAATGAAGGTCTCGAACCCTGGGAACTTCTGATTGAACGAACGAGCAAACTGAAGGTATTGCACAATTGTCTTGTTGAAGCGTTCGCCAGGAATCAACAATGGGATACCAGGTGGGTAAGGGGTCAACAGCACACCCGTCACTCGGCCCTCAAGCTGATCAATCGAAACACGCTCGACCTCACGGTGCGCCATCTTGGCAAACGCATCGGAGGGCTTGAGCGCGGGAATCATGTCGCTGAGGTACATCTCTGTCGTTAAGCGTGCCACATCGTGATTTTTATACTCAGCGTGGATCAACTGGCACAAGTCGCGCAAGCCCATCCGTTCATACTGACGATGTTCTTTGCAGAAGTCAGGCAAGATACGCCACATCGGCTGATTACGATCGTAGTCGTCCTTGAACTGCTGCAAGGCGGTCAGAAGTGTGTTCCAGCGTCCCTTCGTGATGCCAATCGTAAACATGATGAAGAAAGAGTAGAGGCCAGTCTTCTCAACCACCACGCCATGCTCGGTCAGAAACCGCGATACCAGCGCAGCCGGTATGCCAGTCTCACCGAAGGTACCATCCATGTTCAAGCCAGGCGTAACAATCGTCGCCTTAATTGGATCCAGCATGTTGAAGCCTTCCGCCAGATCACCAAAACCGTGCCAGTGATCATTGGACTGCAAGACCCAATCGGACTGCTCACCGACACCGTGTGCCGCCAGGTAATCTGGCCCCCAGACGGTGAACCACCAATCGTCGTCACCGAACTCCAGGTCAACCTTGCGCATTGCACGTCGGAAATCAAGCGCCTCGCGAATACTTTCCTCGACCAGCGCGGTGCCGCCTGGTGCTTCCATCATCGCGGCAGCGACATCGCACGAGGCAATGATGGCGTACTGCGGTGAAGTCGACGTATGCATCAGATACGCTTCGTTGAAGATATTACGGTCGAGTTTTCGTGTTTCGGATTCCTGCACAATAATCTGTGAAGCCTGCGATATACCGGCCAACAGCTTGTGCGTAGAGTGCGTCGCAAACACCATCGCCTTCGGGCTACGCGGACGATTGGGTCCGATCGCATGCATATCTTGATAAAACTGATGGAAGGCGGCATGCGGCAACCATGCCTCATCAAAATGCAAGGTGTCGACCATATTGCCGAGTTTGGCCTTGATCGTTTCAACGTTGTAGATCACCCCATCGTATGTGCTCTGCGTCAACGTCAAAATACGTGGCTTTTTATCCTTAACCTTGCGAGCAAACGGATTTGCATCAATTTTTTTCTGGATATTTTCTGGTTCAAATTCCGCTAGGGGAATTGGACCAATAATGCCCATATGATTACGCGTCGGCCGCAAAAATACCGGAATAGCACCAGTCATCGTGATTGCATGCAGAATCGACTTATGGCAGTTACGATCGACCACAACAATATCGTCAGCCGCGACGTTCGCATGCCAAACGACTTTGTTGGACGTCGATGTCCCGTTCGTGACGAAATAGCAATGGTCTGCATGGAAGATGCGTGCCGCATTCAGTTCAGACTCTGCAATCGGACCGGTGTGGTCCAGCAATTGGCCCAGCTCATCGACAGCATTACAGACATCCGCACGCAACATGTTTTCACCAAAGAACTGGTGGAACATCTGACCGACCGGACTCTTTAAGAACGCCACACCACCCGAGTGCCCTGGGCAGTGCCACGAGTAGGAACCATCTTGCGCATATTTAACTAGCTCGCGAAAGAAGGGTGGCGCCAAACTGTCTATGTAGCTGCGCGCCTCACGGATGATGTGACGCGCCACGAACTCGGGCGTATCTTCAAACATGTGAATGAAGCCATGCAACTCGCGCAAAATATCGTTCGGAATATGTTCAGAGGTTCGTGTTTCGCCGTAGAGGTAAATTGGGATATCGGCGTTCCGAAAACGTAACTCCCCAATAAATGTTCGGAGATTTTTAATCGCTCCTGCCACGTCCTCGGGAGAATCAACATCAAACTCCTCGTCATCGATCGAAAGAATAAAAGCACTGGCGCGGCTCTGCTGCTGAGCGAATGAGCTCAGGTCGCCATAGCTGGTGACACCGATCACTTCCATCCCTTCGGCCTCAATGGCAGACGCTAAGGCACGCACCCCAAGACCCGAAGCATTCTCGGACCGGTAGTCTTCATCGATGATGAAAATTGGAAAGCGAAATTTCATGCGAACAGCTCCGCAAGTAAACTAAAGGTGAATAAGAATCGAGTGCTACGCTCGCCCGTCAAACTGGGTGGCCCTCTACTGAGTACTACGTCCGCGGCAAGGTCACGCCTCGCTGGCCTTGATACTTTCCGCCGCGATCCTTATACGATGTTGAGCACACTTCATCGCTTTCAAAAAAAAGCATTTGCGCACAACCTTCACCCGCATAAATTTTTGCGGGCAACGGGGTTGTGTTCGAGAACTCTAAGGTCACATGTCCCTCCCACTCAGGCTCGAGAGGCGTGACGTTCACGATAATTCCGCACCGGGCGTACGTGCTCTTGCCCAGGCAAATAGTCAGCACGCTGCGCGGAATGCGAAAAAACTCAACCGTGCGCGCTAACGCAAATGAGTTCGGCGGAATAATACAAATATCACCCTTGAAGTCCACGAACGACTTCTCATCGAAGTTCTTTGGATCGACGATCGTGGAATTGATATTTGTGAAAATTTTAAATTCGTCGGCGCAACGCACATCGTAGCCGTAGCTGCTTGTGCCATAGCTCACAATGCGGCCGGACGCGTTCGAGCGAACCTGACCAGGCTCAAAGGGTTCTATCATGCCCTCTGACTGCGCCACGCGGCGGATCCAGTTATCGCTTTTAATACTCATGGCCGAACGCCTCTAAATTGAAAGTCGAGAGCGCGGATTTTACCCCCGTCCTGTTACAGATGGTGAGGGTAAGCCCTAAACGACCAACAATCAGGTCCGCTTGACTGAAATCACGCCAAATTTCTCGCTCAGATCCTTTGGTAATACGGCGATTTTCGCGGCAAGTTTGTCGGCAATTGCGCGGTAAAGTCGACCGGCTTCGCTGTCAGGCTCGGAGACAACCGTGGGCTGCCCGCCGTCTGCACGCTCACGAATCGCCATCGACAAGGGCAAGCTACCCAAGCATGGAACCTTGTAGTCGTTAGACATGCGCTGCGCGCCGCCTTCGCCAAAAATGTGTTCGGCGTGGCCACACTTGCTGCAGATGTGAATGGCCATGTTCTCAACGATGCCCAAGACCGGCACATTGACCTTTTCAAACATTTTCAACCCTTTACGGGCGTCTAAGAGCGCTAAGTCCTGCGGCGTTGTCACGATCACCGCGCCCACAACGGGCACTTTTTGCGAGAGCGTCAAAGCAATATCACCCGTGCCCGGCGGCATGTCGATCACTAGGTAATCCAAGTCATCCCAATTCGTTGCGCGAAGCAATTGCTCAAGCGCCTGGGTCACCATGGGACCACGCCAAATCGCGGGCGAATCCTCGCTCAGCATGAAGCCTATTGAGTTTGCCTGTATGCCATGCCCCATCACCGGCGTCATGCTTTTGCCATCGGAGCTCTCTGGTCGCTGCGATACGCCGAGCAAGATCGGGACGCTCGGGCCGTAAATATCCGCATCCAACAGCCCAACCCGTGCCCCGGCTGCCTTCAAAGCCAAAGCGAGGTTGACGGCTGTCGTACTTTTTCCAACACCGCCTTTTCCGGACGCCACGGCAATAATGTTCCGAACCCCAGGGACGCGTTGCACCCCACCCTGAATCGCATGCGAGGCCACGTTCACCGAAACCTGTACGTCTGGATCCGGCACTCCCAATCCTTTAAGGGCACCAACTACGCGCTCCTGAAGAGCCTGTAGATGTCCAACAGGCGGGTAGTAGCCTAAGACTACCTGAACACTTGCTCGCACACCGGCGATTTGGATTTGGGTGTCTTTCACCAAAGCCGAAATAGACTGACCCGTGTTGGCATCAACCAACTGTTCCAGCGCCGCACGGACATCTACTAGCGTTACACTCATTGCTATTCCTTGATTGCTTTTGTTTGAAACGGACCAACACCTACAACATGATCGAACTGCTGCGCAATGCACTTAAAACTGTACTTTTCATCGTTGTTACGGTGTTAGGACTCGTCATGGCCTTCGTTTTTGCCCTGTCCACCATCTTTGCTATCGCCATACTTGTTGTGGTGGCGCGCTTGCGTGGCAAACCCTTTGAGATCAAAGAATACTGGAAGACACGGCAATCCCGTCGTAAATCCATGCCTGCGACGGGTCCTTTGTCCAACAAAGACGTCACAGACGTCGAAGCACGCGATATTCGCTAGGACGTCCGAGGTTATGACGCCAGCTCCCAGGCATGTAGGTCTTCTCGAGCTTTTTCGAGGTTTCGCGACAATCGGTCTACTCGGATTTGGCGGAGTCGCTGCGATCGCCCGGCACATTATTGTTGAAAAAAGCAAATGGCTCACTGAAAAAGAATACGCCACGATTTTGGGCATGGGGCAGGTGTTGCCAGGGCCAAACGTCGTGAACGCCTCAGTCGTCATCGGAGACCGGTTTCAAGGGATTAAGGGATCCCTTGTCAGTGTGCTTGGACTGATGGTTGCCCCAATATGTATTCTGCTGATTCTCGCTAGTCTCTACGACCAGTTTTCACACCTTCCAGCGGTGAATGTAGCGCTCATGGCTGGTGCGGCCGCGGCTTCGGGCATGATTATCGGCACGGGCCTAAAAATGGCACAGAAAATCAAACCAGGCGTGGCTGGGTGGCTCATCATCGCCGCGGCACTGCTTGGGATTCTCGTTTTGAAGTGGCCCTTGGTGTATATCGTGCTCGGCCTTATCCCTGCAGCGCTTGCCTTGACCTATTGGCTGAGCAAAAGATGATCGACTTCAATGTGCTGTTTCAATTAGCGAAGACCTTTTCCTCGCTCTCGCTGGTTGCCATTGGCGGCGCAAACGCCGTGTTTCCAGCGTTGCGGCAGGCCATAGTCGAAAACATGGCATGGATGGACGATGCCACATTCCTTCAACTATTTGCCATTGCACAAATTACGCCTGGTCCTAACGTGGTCGTCGTAAGCTTGTTGGGCTGGCAAATCGCTGGACTCCTCGGCCTCTTGGTGACAACCGTTTCAATGGTATTGCCGGCGGCCATCCTTGCGTTTGCCGTTGGGCGAATTGCCAACAATGTTGCAAGCTCAGCGGGCTTTAAGCTGGCGCAAAATGCGCTTGTACCGCTGGCTATCGGTCTGCTGATTGCTGGCGGCTTGGATCTGGCAATCGCAGCACCCGGCGGCTGGTTTATCTCTGTTTTAGTCGCATTGAATGCTCTGGGTGTCATCTATACCAAGGCAAACCCGATCTGGGGCTTGGCGGCAAGCGCCGCTGCGGCTCTGGCCATCCATTACTCGGGCGTCGTGCAACTGCTTTAAAATCGCTGGATTGTCTTTCCACGTCCCGTTTAAGTTGCCCATGCCTCGCACACTATTCGTCACCACCGCCCTACCTTACGCCAACGGATCCTTCCATATCGGCCACATCATGGAATACATCCAGGCCGATATCTGGGTGCGCGCGATGCGTATGGCAGGACACACTGTGCACTTTGTTGGGGCCGACGACACGCATGGCGCACCCATCATGCTCAAAGCCGAGGCCGAGGGCATCACACCCCAGCAGTTGGTTGCCCGTATCGCAGGTGAGCGTCCACAGTATTTGCAGGGCTTTCATATCGCCTTCGACCACTGGCATTCAACGGACTCGCCCGAAAACGTCGAACTCTCTCAAGATATTTATCGAAAGTTGCGTGCTGCGAACCTGATAGAAACGCGGGAAATCGAGCAATTTTTTGATCCAGTCAAAGGCATGTTTTTACCTGATCGCTATATCAAAGGTGAATGCCCCAAATGCCATGCGAAGGATCAATACGGCGACTCGTGTGAGGTGTGCGGGGCCGTGTATGCGCCGACAGATTTAATTGACCCCTATTCGACGCTGACAAAAGCGCGTCCGGTTCTAAAGAAATCAGACCACTTCTTTTTCAAACTCTCTGATCCACGTTGCGTCGAGTTTTTGCAAGGATGGACCACGGGTGAAAATAGACTGGGTTCCAAGCGCTTGCAAGCGGAGGTCCTGGCCAAAACCCGTGAATGGCTTGGCAACGGCGATGAGCAAGCGAACTTGGGTGACTGGGATATATCGAGGGATGCACCGTACTTCGGCATTGAAATTCCAGATGCACCAGGCAAATACTTTTATGTGTGGCTCGATGCACCCATCGGCTACTTAGCTTCACTCAAGGCTTACTGTGCCAAGATCAATCTAGATTTTGATGCACTCATTGATCCTGAAAGTGACACAGAACAAGTGCACTTCATCGGTAAAGACATTGTCTACTTCCACGCCTTGTTCTGGCCTGCCACGTTAAAGTTTTCCGGACGCAAAGTCCCTGATCAACTTAACGTACATGGCTTTATCACCGTCAGCGGTGAAAAAATGTCCAAAAGTCGTGGCACAGGGATTTCACCGCTGCGCTACCTAGAGCTCGGCATGAACGCCGAGTGGATGCGCTATTACATCGCAGCCAAACTCAATGCACGCGTTGAGGACATCGACTTTAATCCTGACGATTTCGTCGCGCGCGTCAACAGCGACCTCGTCGGCAAGTACGTCAATATTGCAAGCCGTGCTGCAAACTTTATCAGCAAATATTTTGATGGTGCGCTTGGATATCCAGGCGACGCAGCCCAGATCAGCACGCACTGGCAAACTGCAGCGAACACCATTCAAGCCGATATCGAAGCGCGCGAATTTGGTCGTGCGATCAGAGAAATCATGGCGCATGCTGACCAGATCAATCAAGCCTTCGATGCTGCGCAGCCTTGGCTGATCGCCAAAACACTCGCCCAGGCTGACGCCGCACAGCGCAATACGCTACAACACATCTGCTCGTCTGCACTAGCTGGATTTAAGGCGCTTTCAGTCATGTTGGCGCCAATTTTGCCTGCATTATCAGAGCGTGTCGCAACAGAACTTTTTGGTTTGAATCGCAGCTTCGTGTGGTCTGACGCTGGCGTACTACCAACCCGGATCAACGCCTTCAAACATTTAATGCAGCGGGTCGAACCCACTATGCTTGATGCGCTCTTTGATTCGCCCGCCCCCCAGGAAGCACCTGCACTTGTCCCTGGCGGCGAGCCAATTGCCGACATCATCACGATCGACGACTTTGTCAAAATTGATTTGCGCGTTGCGCGGATTGTGAATTGCGAGCACGTCGAAGGCTCAACGAAGTTGCTGCGCTTAACGCTAGATGTCGGCGAAGGTCGTCATCGCAACGTTTTTTCAGGCATCAAGTCCGCCTATGAGCCGAGCCAACTTGTCGGCCGACTGACCGCACTCGTTGCAAACCTGGCACCGCGCAAGATGAAGTTTGGCGTATCGGAAGGCATGGTACTTGCTGCAAGCCATGCCGACGACAAGACAGATTCTGGCATCTATCTGCTAGACCCCGCGTCGGGCGCGCAACCCGGTATGCGCATTCGTTAAACCGGCTTAGGGCTGAGCGTCGCGTCCAGGCTGCGGCGCTCATCAAACACAAAACAGTTGCCTTCGTAGCCGACACCGCCAGTCTCTTCAAAGTACTTCAAAATCCCACCATCGAGCTGGTAGACGTTTTCGACGCCGACGTCACCCATAAATATCGCCGCCTTTTCGCACCGAATCCCGCCCGTACAAAAACTGATGACGGTCTTACCGGCGAATTCGTCTTTGTGCTTTAGGACCGCTTGCGGAAACTCAGTGAACTTTGACAAGCGCCAGTTAATCGCGCCTGTAAAGGTACCGGCCTGTACTTCAAAGTCGTTGCGCGTGTCCAACAAAACAACCGGCCGTCCAGCATCATCTTTACCCTCAGAAATCCATCGCGCTGCGGTATGCGCATCAACCGCTGGCGCTCGCCCAGCCTCAGGGCGGATCGTTGGATGATTCATCCTGATAATTTCTTTCTTGATTTTGACCAAAAGCTTTTTGAAAGGCACCCCTTCCGAGGCGCTGTATTTCACCTCTAGGTCGGCGAAGGCTGGATCTGTACGCAACCAGATCAAAAAGTGATCAATCGCTGGGCGCGTACCCGCTAAAAATAAGTTAATGCCCTCGGGCGTCAGTAAAACAGTGCCCTTGAGTGTAAGGGCTTGAGCCCGCGACATCACCTCGGCTTTGCGTTGCTCTAGGTCAGCAAGCCCAACAAACTTGTACGCGGCGATATTGATAATTTGGGTCATAAGGCGAATCAAAAGAAATGCTTGAGTGTCTAAAATATATTAAATTGGCAACGAATTTTATTTATTTTATGCCCAAGGAGAAGATGATGAAGTTTCTCAGAATAATCGCGGTCACTGTCTTGGCGCTTGCCTCATATCAGGCTCAAGCCTGGGAATACCGTTCCCGCACCGATCAAATGCGCGGCACAACGACGCGTTTTGCTGAAACCACTAGTACCAACAAAGTCAATTTTGGCGCTCCCTACGCCGGCGGCTCCACTCTTGATCTAACGGTCCGCGAGCGGTCGCAAGATGGCTTGAATATTCTGTTTACGATCAGCAAAGGCCAGTTCAAATGCAGCGGAGGCTGTAAGTTCTTTGCCCGGTTCGATGAGGGAAAAATTTTCACGATCGCAGCCACGGGGGCCTCGAGCGGCAGTATGGACACGATTTTCGTAGAGGATGAAGCTCCATTTTTAGCTGAGTTGCGCAACGCTCGCCGCCTGATCGTTGAAATGGAGTTTTTTCAAGAAGGCTCAAACCAGTTCATTTTTAATACTGCAAACCTGAAGTGGTAAACAGCCTAAGACTGGGCGAATACTGGAGCGGGTGATGGGAATCGAACCCACGCTTGAGGCTTGGGAAGCCGCCGTTCTACCATTGAACTACACCCGCGTTGCAACCTGCTGAGAGTCATTATACGAGATGCCTCTCAGCATCCAAGACGCTGGCGACAGGCACTACAATGTCCGCCATGGAAATCCTGCTCAACGGCCAGCCTAAAACGCTCCCCGATTCAATATCCCTTGCCACACTGATCGATCAACTTGGCTTCGCTGGCAAGCGAATTGCGGTGGAGCGCAATGGCGAAATTGTGCCAAAAAGCACTTATGCAACGGTTCTACTAGCCTCGGCCGATCGCTTGGAAATCGTTGTCGCAGTAGGGGGTGGTTGATGCATCCACAACATATTCGCAGCTTCGTCAATCGCCGCAGCCATATGACACAAGGGCAACAACAAGCCCTAGATGCCTATTTAGACAAGTGGTCAATCACCTATCGCCCTGAACGACTCGATCTGGATCAGGCGTTTGAGCGCTCGGCTCCGACTATTCTAGAAATTGGTTTCGGTATGGGCGAAACCACCGAGCAAATCGCTTTGGCACGACCACAGGACAATTTTTTAGGGGTTGAAGTTTTTAACGCTGGCGTGGGTGCTTTGTTAAAACGTATTGAGGGCTCGGCGCTACAAAATGTCCGAATCATTCAGCACGACGCAGTCGAAGTCTTGCGTGACATGATTGCGCCAAACTCTCTGGCGGGTGTACACATTTATTTCCCAGACCCTTGGCCCAAAAAACGTCATCACAAAAGACGTTTAATACAACCACCACTGATCGAATTGTTGTCGAGCCGAATGGCTCCAGGGGCCTACTTGCATTGCGCGACAGATTGGGAGCACTATGCAGTGCAAATGCTTGAGGTGCTCTCTGCGGAAGCTAGCCTCGTCAACTCCGCGGAAAACTTTGCTCCGCGTCCGGATTTTCGACCACTCACAAAATTTGAAAATCGCGGTATCCGCTTAGGTCATGGCGTATGGGATCTGATCTTTAAAAAACGCTAAAGCTTTGAGCGTAAGTCTTTGGGCTAGCGCCCAAAACCACCCAGCTTGCCAAGGCTTTTCATACCGCCCATAGCGCGCATCATTTTTGCCATCCCGCCTTTTTTCATCTGCTTCATCATGCCCTGCATTTGTTCGAACTGGTTGAGCATGCGATTGACTTCCTGCACCGGTACTCCCGCGCCAGTGGCGATACGGCGCTTACGTGAAGCCTTGAGAAGTTCAGGTTTCGCACGCTCCTGCGGTGTCATCGAATTCAAAATACCTTCTGTACGGCGTAGCTGTTTATCAGCCTGTCCGCTTTGAAGCTGGCCCGCCGCCTGGGCAAACTGGGCAGGAAGCTTCTCCAGCAACGAACCCATATCACCCATCTTTTTGACCTGCGCGAGCTGGTCACGAAAATCGTTTAGGTCGAACTTGTCGCCCGACTTCATTTTGGCCGCAAGCTTTTGGGCTTCGGCGATATCGATATTTTTCTGAGCCTGCTCGACCAGCGAAACAATGTCGCCCATACCCAATACACGCTGCGCCATGCGCTCTGCGTGAAAAGGCTCGAGTCCGTCAAGCTTTTCTGACACGCCAACGAATTTCAAGGGCTTGCCAGTAATATGACGGACCGATAAGGCGGCACCACCGCGCGCATCGCCATCTAACTTTGTTAACACGACGCCGGTGAGTGGCAACGCATCACCAAACGCACGCGCAGTATTCACGGCATCTTGACCTTGCATCGCATCCACGACAAACAACGTCTCAATAGGATTCAAGACGCTGTGCAGCATCTTGATCTCTTGCATCATCGCCTCATCGATACCCAAGCGACCCGCAGTGTCGACAATCAGCACATCAAAATAGTGGCGCTTCGCGTAATCCAGAGCAGCGCGCGCAATGTCTTCAGGTTTTTGGGAGGCATCGGAGGCAATCCACTCAACCCCGACTTGTGCTGCGACGGTCTTTAACTGTTCAATCGCTGCAGGACGGTAGACGTCTGCACTAACAACAGCAACCTTCTTCTTGCCCGTCTTGCGCCCGTATTGGACATGATCGCCTGCCGCCAACCAGCGCGCTAACTTACCGGTTGTGGTTGTTTTACCGGCACCTTGCAAACCAGCCATCAAAATAACCGCTGGGGGCTGCATGGCCAGTGACAGCTCACTGGCGTCTGCACCTAAATCACCACCCATTAACGCAGTGAGCTCTTGGTGCACAACGCCAACCAAGGCTTGTCCCGGCGACAAACTACCCACGACCTCCTCGCCTAGTGCCTTTTCCTTGACCTTGGCAATGAAATCCCTGACAACAGGCAGCGAAACATCGGCCTCGAGAAGCGCCAAACGCACCTCGCGCAGCATATCTTGCGTATTGGTTTCCGTTAAGCGTGCCTCACCGCGAATCGTTTTTACGACACGAGATAGGCGTTGGGTAAGATTTTCAAGCATGGTGGCGGTTTCGCTTTACACTAGACACATGTCTTTCGCTATTGTATTTCACTCTTTAGCCGCGTTTGCTTACGCCATCTTAGCTTTCGTGCTTTGGCGCTCCTTAGCCTCGGGCAGACCGGTCGTTCAAGTTGGCCGTTCCGCCCGCTTGGGCCTCTTATCGGCAATCGTTTTGCACGGAGTCGCGCTTTACTTCGCCGTGCTAGAAGACAATCATTTGAAATTAAGCTGGTCTCTTGCCCTTTCTGCGTCTGTTTGGATCGGCATGATCATCTTCTGGCTCGAAAGTCTAATTATTCGGATCGACGGGCTGCAGCTTCTGCTCCTGCCGGCAGGTGCAACGATCTGCTTGGTCGCTGCGATCTTCCCTAAAGCGCAGCTACTCGCGCACGCAAAC
>CAMCWG010000010.1 GCA_945882005.1 Bordetella parapertussis | reverse complement strand
CGTCTTGCAGGTAGAGTTCGACGGTCTTTGATCCTGGTGCCAATGAGCTCTTCACCCAAGGCTTACGTGTCAGTCCACGGGCATTCGCATTACGCGCGAGTAGACCTGCTGCGATCACATTGCGCGGGTTGCTGGTATTCGTACAGCTGGTAATTGCTGCGATGATCACCGCGCCATCGGGCATCAAGCCCGGTTCGTTCTCAACTTTGCCCGAGATGCCCAGGGCTTTGAGCTCTGTTGTTGGCACACGTCGGTGCGGGTTCGATGGACCTGCGATGTTGCGCACTACCGTTGACAGATCAAAACGTAGGGTGCGCTCATATTCGGCACCCTTGAGACTATCTGCCCACAGGCCAGCTTGCTTGGCGTAGGTTTCGACTAGTTTTACTTGAGCCTCCTCACGCCCTGTGAGCGTGAGGTAGTCAATGGTTTGCTGATCGATGTAGAACATGGCTGCAGTCGCGCCATACTCAGGTGTCATGTTCGAGATCGTCGCGCGATCGCCGAGCGTCAGGTGTGAAGCACCTTCACCGAAAAACTCGAGGTAGGACGACACAACTTTCTGGTTACGTAAAAACTCTGTGAGCGCCAAGACCAGGTCCGTTGCCGTAATGCCGGGCTGCAGCTTGCCAGTGAGCTCCACGCCAATGATATCTGGCAGGCGCATCCAGGAAGCGCGACCGAGCATGACGCTTTCCGCTTCCAAGCCGCCAACACCAATTGCAATCACGCCTAAGGCATCCACGTGTGGCGTGTGGCTGTCCGTACCGACTAAGGTGTCAGGAAAAGCGACGCCATCTAGTGCGTGAATCACGGGTGACATACGCTCCAGATTGATCTGGTGCATGATGCCGTTGCCGGGTGGGATGACATCGACGTTCTTGAAGGTTTTTTTGGTCCAGTTAATGAAATGGAACCGGTCTTCATTGCGTCGATCTTCGATCGCACGGTTCTTTTCAAAGGCGTCCGGATCAAACCCGCCACACTCCACTGCCAGCGAGTGATCCACGATCAGCTGTGTTGGAACAACTGGATTCACTAAAGCGGGATCACCGCCTTGCGCTGCAATAGCATCCCGCAAGCCTGCCAGATCAACCAAAGCAGTTTGACCCAGAATGTCGTGACAAACAACGCGAGCAGGAAACCACGGAAAGTCGAGGTCGCGCTTGCGTTCGATAATTTGCGAGAGGGATGCGGTCAGCGTGGCTGGGTCGCATCGACGCACAAGGTTCTCGGCCAATACACGTGAGGTGTAAGGGAGTTTGTCATAGGCGCCTGGTTTGATTGCATCAACGGCGGCACGCGTGTCAAAGTAATCAAGTTTGGTGCCCGGCAGGGGCTTGCGGTTTGCAGAGTTCATATCAGCGACGTTTGGCGAGTGGTACAAATTTTTGATCATCGGGTCCGACGTAGTTGGCGGCCGGGCGAATAATCTTGTTGTCGATGCGCTGTTCGATGATGTGAGCGGACCAACCAGCGGTACGCGCGATCACAAAAAGCGGTGTAAACATTGCTGTGGGTACACCCATCATGTGATACGACACTGCCGAGAACCAGTCGAGGTTCGCGAACATTTTCTTGGCATCCCACATCACAGCTTCGAGGCGATCCGCGATGTCGTACATCTTGGTTGTGCCGGCCTTCTTCGATAAACGCAGGGCAACGTCTTTGATGACCTTGTTGCGGGGATCGGAGATCGTGTAGACAGGGTGACCAAAGCCGATCACGACCTCTTTGTTTTCTACGCGCGCACGAATGTCGGCTTCTGCTTCATCAGGCGTCTCGTAACGCTTCTGAACTTCGAAGGCGACTTCGTTTGCACCACCATGCTTCGGTCCGCGCAAGGCGCCAATACCACCCGAGATAGCGGAATACATATCTGAGCCTGTTCCTGCGATGACGCGGCAGGTGAAGGTCGAGGCGTTGAACTCGTGCTCTGCATAAAGAATCAGAGAGGTGTGCATCGCGCGAACCCAATCTTCGTTCGGCTTTTTGCCATGCAACAGGTGCAGGAAGTGTGCGCCGATTGAATCGTCATCCGTCTGCACGTCAATGACACGACCGTTATGGCTGTAGTGGTACCAATAGAGCAGAGCCGAACCCAGGTTGGCCATCAGGCGGTCGGCGATGTCGCGCGCATCGGGAATATTGTGATCGTCTTTCTCTGGCAGGATGCAGCCCAGTGTGGAGGCGGCAGTACGCATCACATCCATCGGATGGCTCGCCGCGGGCAAGGACTCAAGTACCGTTTGCAATTGCGCAGGCAGGCCGCGCAGCGAACGCAGTTTGGCTTTGTAGGCGGCGAGTTCTGCTTTGTTTGGCAGCTTGCCATGGATCAGCAAGTGAGCAATTTCTTCGAACTCGCTGGTGTCTGCGAAGTCCAGAATGTCGTAGCCGCGGTAGTGCAGGTCATTGCCGCTGCGACCAACGGTGCACAGTGCAGTGTTGCCGGCAGTTACGCCTGATAACGCGACTGACTTCTTTGGTTTGAAAGTGGGTGCAGCTGCGGGAGCGGCTGGCGCAGCAGACTTTGCTGCCGATGCTGTGACGGGTTTCTTTTTGGTTGCCATGATGGATTCCTCTCGAAATTATTTGGACTTGCCCTGTGCGAATAACGTGTCGATGCTGCTTTCAAAGGCGTGGTAATTAATGCGGTCGTACAGTTCGTCACGCGTTTGCATGATGTCGATTACGTTGCGTTGATGCCCATCGCGCCTGACTGCCTGATAGACCGTCTCGGCAGCTTTGTTCATTGCACGGAAGGCCGACAGCGGGTATAGAACCATGTTGACGCCGACCGACTTGAGTTCTTCGACTGAGAACAAAGGAGTCTTGCCAAATTCGGTGATATTTGCGAGCAATGGAGCGCCAGTGGCTTTCTTGAATTTTGCAAAGGTTTCAAGGTCATAAGCGGCCTCTGCAAAGACAGCGTCTGCGCCGGCTTCCATACAGGCCAGGCCGCGTTCGATGCCGGCTTCAACTCCATGGGACGCAATCGCATCGGTACGTGCGATGATATAGAAACTGTCATCGGTACGCGCGTCAACGGCTGCCTTGATGCGGTCCCGCATTTCTTCCGTTGAGACAACTTCTTTGCCAGGGCGGTGGCCGCAACGCTTTGCGCCAACCTGATCCTCGATGTGGCAACCTGCTGCGCCAAATTTTGTCAGGCCTTTAATTGTGCGCGCAATGTTGAAAGCCGACGGACCAAAACCTGTGTCGATGTCAACGATCAGTGGCGTATCGCACACATCTGTAATTCGGCGTACGTCAGTGAGCACGTCATCTAAGGAGATGATGCCCAGATCAGGCATGCCCAATGAGCCAGCGGCGACACCGCCACCGGAGAGATAGATGGCCTTAAAGCCGGCACGTTTAGCGAGTAGTGCATGGTTGGCGTTAATCGCGCCAATGATTTGCAGGGGTTGTTCTGCGGCGAGAGCCTCGCGAAAACGCTGGCCTGCGGTAGTTAATTTGGACATGCTTGTCTCCGGAACAAAGCTTGAAAAAAAAACGGGCCCTTGCATGGGCCCGTTGATGCAGTGCTTACTTAAGAAGGTGTGCGACAGCGTCGCGCTCTTCAATTAGCTCTTTAAGTGTCAGGTCCATGCGCTCACGCGAGAAGGCATCGACTTCTAGCCCAGTGACGCGGTGGTATTCGCCACCTTCGCATGTGACCGGCACGCCGTACATTGTGCCCTCTGGGATGCCATATGAGCCATCCGAGGGAACGCCCATCGTGACCCATTTGCCATTCGTGCCCAACACCCAGTCGCGGACGTGGTCGATTGCTGCATTGGCAGCCGAGGCGGCCGATGACAGACCACGCGCCTCGATAATCGCTGCGCCACGTTTGCCAACAGTTGGCAAGAACACATCACGATTCCAGGCGGCGTCATTAATCAGTTTTTCGACGCTCTCACCACCAATGGTTGCGAAGCGGTAGTCTGCGTACATCGTAGGCGAGTGGTTGCCCCAGACGGCGAGCTTCTGGATGTCGGCAACAGGTTTGCCCATCTTTGTCGCGAGTTGCGACAGTGCGCGGTTGTGGTCCAGGCGCAGCATGGCCGTAAAGTTCTTCGCAGGCAGGTCTGGAGCAGACTTCATGGCGATGTAAGCGTTGGTATTGGCTGGGTTACCCACAACCAACACTTTGACGTTGCGCTTGGCCGCTTGATTTAGTGCCTTGCCTTGTGCGGTGAAGATCGCGGCGTTGACGGCCAACAGGTCGGCGCGTTCCATGCCAGGGCCACGTGGGCGCGAACCGACCAACAGGGCAACTTCCACATCCTTGAATGCTTCGACGGGGTCGCTGTGCGCGGTCATGGACTGCAGCAAAGGGAATGCGCAGTCGTCGAGCTCCATCATGACGCCCTTGAGCGCCTTTTGCGCTTTTTCGTCTGGGATTTCGAGTAATTGCAAAATCACCGGCTGGTCTTTGCCGAGCATTTCACCCGAAGCGATACGGAACAAGAGGGCGTAACCGATCTGGCCTGCGGCACCAGTGACCGCAACACGCACGGCGGGTTTGGACATAGCTATCTCCGAAAAAACTGAGAGGATTGTGGGAATGGATTAACAGCGAGTTTAGCTTTTTTGCTGCCCCGCCGACCTAGCTGGCGCGACAACTGAAATCTGGGCGGAATGCTAGTCCAAATTGTGCAAAGCGTCAATAATCTTATATCTTATATAAGACAGAAGAGTAGTGGACTTGTGGGTCGAGCTATGCCACAATGCCAGCATGAATTTTCATGTTTCCTGTCATGTCTGATCCAGCGCGAAGTCGAAGCCTTCCCCCGGGGCCGGCCGCGAGCGCCGCGGCGTTCAGCCCTCTGTACCAGCAGATCAAAGCGCTGCTGGTACAGGCGCTTGACGCTGGCGAGTGGAAACCAGGTGAATCGATTCCCAGTGAAATTGAGTTGGCATCCCGTTTTCAGGTCAGTCAGGGAACAGTGCGCAAGGCAGTAGACGAGCTCGCGGCTGAGCATCTGTTGACGCGCAGGCAGGGGAAGGGGACGTTTGTCTCAACCCATCACGAACCCCGTGTTCGTTTTCGTTTTTTACGACTTGCCCCCAACGAAGGTGAGCCCCAGCCCGCAGAGAGCCAAGTGCTGGACTGCAAACGAATCAGGGCGAATGCAGAGATGGCGCGCGCTCTAGAGCTCAAATCAGGGGATCCGGTTGTTGCGATCCGCCGTTTGTTGTCCTTTGCCGGTACGCCAACCGTGGTGGACGACATCTATTTACCGGGTGCTTTATTCAAGGGCCTCAGTGCAGATTTGCTGAATGGCTACTCAGGACCACTTTATGGTTTGTTCGAGTCCGAATTCGGAATCAGCATGGTGCGCGCAGAAGAAAAGTTGCGCGCCGAGCTTGCGGAAACGGAAATCGCAAGGTGCCTTGGCCTTGATGCCGGAATGCCCCTACTTTGCGTGGAGCGGATTTCTTATACGTACGCAAATCGTCCAGTAGAATTACGCGTCGGTCATTATGCGACCAGTCAGTACTATTACCGCAACAGTTTGAATTGAAATAAGTTTTTAGTTGATTTGAAAGCAAGGCTCGCATTAAGCGAAAATAGAGTGTTTATCCCTAGTTAATTGTTCTCTCGTCGAGGTCGTTATGTCTGACTCAGCTTCCAAGCCGCGTCCTCAGTTCCGCAATATCGGGATCACCGATTTGATGGCGTATCGCTTGCCTATGGCTGGCAAAGTGTCAATTCTGCATCGTGTGAGTGGTGCGCTCCTGTTCCTCTGTTTGCCGGGCTTAATTGCCTTGTTTGCTATGAGCTTCTCTTCCGAAGCGGGGTTCAATGCAATGTCGACAGTTGTCGGCTTCCCGTTGGTCAAGCTGATTTTGCTTGTCTTGATCTGGGGTTACTTGCATCACTTCTGTGCAGGCATCCGCTACCTCGTGCTCGACATGCACATCGGTGTCGACAAAGAGTCGGCTGCAAAAAGCGCTAGCCTCGTTTTGGGCGTCAGTCTTGCGCTGACGGTTGTCTTCGCACTCAAACTATTCGGAGTCTGGTAATGGTTCCCGTCGAAAAAATTGGTCCCAAGCGTTTGGTTGTTGGTGCGCATTACGGAACAAGCGAGTTCATTATCCAGCGCGTGACAGCCATGATTTTGGCTGTTTACACCCTTGTGTTGCTCGTGGGCATCTTGACGATGTCTGGGTTCAACTATGCTGGCTGGAAAAATCTGTTTACGTTCACCTGTTTCTTCATTCCGATGGGACAGATTTTGGCAACACTCGCGATGATCTCTCTCGCGTGGCATGCCTGGATTGGTGTGCGTGACATCTGGATGGACTACGTTAAGCCCGTAGGCCTTCGCCTCTTTTTACTGGTTCTGACCATTTTGTGGTTGGTCGGGTCGGTCGTGTACTTCGTACACATCCTCTGGAGAAATTAAGCCGTGGCTGCTGTCAAATCTTCTTTACCGCGCCGTCAGTTTGATGTGGTGGTCGTGGGTGCCGGCGGTGCCGGTATGCGTTGTTCGTTACAGCTCGCAAACGCTGGGCTGTCCGTTGCCGTATTGTCCAAAGTGTTCCCAACCCGTTCGCACACGGTTGCCGCTCAAGGCGGTATTGGTGCGTCGCTTGGCAACATGAGCGAAGACAACTGGTACTGGCACATGTATGACACAGTGAAAGGATCGGATTGGTTAGGTGACCAAGATGCGATCGAGTTCATGTGTCGTGAGGCACCAAATGCTGTGTATGAGCTTGAGCATTTTGGTATGCCCTTTGACCGCAATCCAGACGGCACGATTTACCAGCGTCCATTCGGTGGCCACACGGCTAACTTCGGCGAAAAACCCGTGCAGCGCGCCTGTGCAGCTGCTGACCGTACCGGCCACGCGTTGTTGCACACGCTCTATCAGCGCAACGTTGCGTCGCGCACCCAGTTTTTTGTTGAGTGGATGGCGCTTGATCTGATTCGTAACGACGCGGGTGATGTGTTGGGTGTGACCGCACTCGAAATGGAAACCGGCGAAATTTACATCTTCGAAGCCAAGACGACCGTTATCGCAACTGGCGGTGCTGGGCGTATCTGGGCCGCCTCGACCAACGCCTTCATCAACACAGGCGATGGCATGGGTATGGCTGCTCGCGCAGGCATTCCGATGATGGACATGGAGTTCTGGCAGTTTCACCCAACCGGTGTGGCGGGTGCAGGCGTGCTGATTACCGAAGGCGTGCGCGGTGAAGGCGGTATCTTGTTGAATAAAGACGGCGAGCGCTTCATGGAGCGCTACGCACCGACCCTTAAAGACTTGGCTCCACGCGACTTTATTTCACGTTGTATGGACCAGGAAATTAAGGAAGGGCGGGGCTGCGGTCCGGACGGTGCCTATGTGCACTTGAAGCTGGATCACCTGGGTGCAGATGTCATTAACAAGCGTCTGCCATCGATTCTCGAAATCGGCCACAAGTTTGCAAACGTGGATGCGACGAAAGAACCTATCCCAGTCGTGCCGACAATTCACTACCAAATGGGTGGTATTCCTTGTAACTACCACGGACAAGTTACATCCTGGGACGGCAAGCAGACCCAAGTTGTGAATGGTTTGTATGCAATCGGCGAGTGCTCGGCCACATCAGTCCATGGCGCGAACCGCTTGGGTACCAACTCGCTGTTGGATCTGATCGTGTTTGGTCGTGCAGCAGGTAATCACATCGTTGCCGCACATCCTGAGCGCCAGCGTTCGCATCAGCCGCTGCCCCAAGCATCGGTCGACTTCTCGTTGGATCGCGTCAATAAACTCGAATCCCGCACAAAGGGTGAGCGCACGCAAGTGGTCGGCAATGAAATCCGTAACGCGATGCAGCAGCACTGCGGAGTGTTCCGCACCATGGCATCGCTCAAAGAGGGTGTTGAGAAGATCGACGCGTTGGCTGAGAAAGTGGACAACATTGCGTTCCAGGACAAGTCGAAGGTGTTTAACACTGCACGTATCGAAGCACTTGAACTGAGCAACATGATCGAAGTGGCACGCTCGACGATTCACTCTGCTGCAGCTCGCACAGAAAGTCGTGGTGCGCATGCATTGGATGATTTCCCCACACGGGACGATGACAACTGGATCAAGCACACGCTCTGGTATTCGAAAGGCAATCGCCTCGACTACAAACCCGTGCAGATGCAGCCACTCACCGTTGAGAGCTTCCCTCCCAAGACGCGTACATTCTAAGATCAGGACACCTGGAACACATCATGAGCACCAAACGCATCGTGAAGTTTGAAATCTACCGCTACGATCCAGACAAGGACGAGCGCCCCTACATGCAAAAGCTTGAAGTCGAGCTGCAGCCCACAGACAAAATGTTGCTTGATGCGCTGATTCGCATCAAGATGGATGTGGATGACAGTTTGGCCTTACGTCGTTCCTGCCGTGAGGGTGTGTGTGGCTCAGATGCCATGAACATCAATGGCAAAAACGGCTTGGCTTGTACAACCAATATGCTCGAATTGACTGAGCCAGTTGTGTTGCGTCCGTTGCCTGGCTTGCCAGTCATTCGCGACCTGATTGTTGATATGACGCACTTCTTCAATCAGTACCACTCGATTCGTCCGTACTTGATTAACGACACGCCACCACCAGAGAAAGAGCGCCTTCAAACGCCCGCTGCACGCGAAGAACTCGATGGTTTGTATGAGTGCATTTTGTGCGCGTGCTGTTCAACATCGTGCCCATCGTTCTGGTGGAACCCCGACAAGTTTGTGGGCCCCGCTGGTTTGTTGCAGGCGTACCGCTTTATTGCTGATACACGTGATCATGCAACAGGCGAACGCTTGGATAATCTCGAGGATCCATACCGCTTGTTCCGTTGCCACACCATCATGAACTGTGTGGATGTGTGCCCGAAAGGGTTGAACCCAACGCGCGCCATCGGCAAGATCAAAGATATGCTTGTGCGACGCACGGTATAGGAACGTATTAGAAATGAGCAAACTTTCAGACCTCGATCGCACACGCCTACGTTGGCGCGCGCGCCGTGGTCTGTTAGAAAACGATCTCATCATCACGCGATTTCTGGATGCACACGAGACTGACCTGACTGATCTCGATGTCAGTGCTCTGACCCAGTTGTTTGAACTTGGTGATAATGAATTATTAGATTTGCTTTTGGCACGTATCGAGCCCGAGGGTGCGCTCGATAAGCCAGAAGTTAAATCAGTACTAACGCAGTTGCGTGCGGCCTAATTAACGGGCGCCCGCCAGCTTGTGTAGAATCGAGAACTTTACAGAAGGAACCCAACGATGAAACTGTCCGACAAAAAAGCTACGCTCTCGTTCTCTGACGGCAGTCCTTCCGTCGAGTTTCCAATGTACGACGGTTCGGTGGGCCCTCAGGTCATCGATATCCGTAAGCTCTATGGTCAAACGGGTTTGTTTACCTATGACCCTGGCTTTCTTTCGACAGCGTCATGTTCGTCCGACATCACATACATCGATGGTGACAAGGGTGAGTTGTTGTATCGCGGTTACCCAATCGAAGAGCTTGCTGTTAACTGCGACTTCATGGATATCAGCTACCTGATCCTCAACGGCGAACTGCCAGACGGCACGCAGAAGAAAGAGTTCGATAGTCTCGTGATGCACCACACAATGGTCAACGAGCAGATGCATTTCTTTCTGCGCGGTTTCCGTCGCGATGCACACCCGATGGCCGTCTTGACCGGCTTGGTCGGTGCGTTGTCTGCGTTCTACCATGACTCGACAGACATCACGAATGCGCACCACCGTCATGTGTCAGCTATTCGTTTGATCGCTAAGATGCCAACGCTTGTTGCGATGGCCTATAAGTATTCACAAGGTCAGCCTTACATCTACCCGCAGAACAATTTGTCGTACACCGGCAACTTTTTGCGCATGATGTTTGCGACGCCGTGTGAAGAGTATGTTGTGAATCCTGTGGTTGAGCGCGCGCTTGATCGCATCTTTATTTTGCATGCAGATCACGAACAGAACGCTTCAACGTCAACAGTCCGTCTGTGCGGTTCGTCCGGCACCAACCCCTTTGCAGCGATTGCGTCGGGTGTGGCTTGCTTGTGGGGTCCCGCTCACGGTGGTGCGAACGAGGCCTGCTTGCAGATGCTGGAAGAGCTCCAGGCGAAGGGCGGGATGGCCAAGGTTGGCGAGTTCATGGAGCAAGTCAAAGACAAGAACTCTGGCGTACGTCTGATGGGCTTTGGACATCGTGTCTACAAGAACTACGATCCACGTGCGAAGTTGATGCAACAGACTTGCAAAGAAGTCTTGGCAGCCTTGGGCCTGGAAAACGATCCTTTGTTTAAACTTGCGATGGAAGTTGAGCGTATCGCACTTGAGGACAAGTACTTCGTCGATCGTAAGCTCTACCCGAACGTTGACTTCTACTCTGGCATCGTCCAGCGCGCAATTGGTGTGCCAACCGCCCTGTTTACCGCGATCTTCGCATTGGCGCGCACAGTGGGCTGGATTGCGCAATGGAACGAAATGATTTCTGACCCTGAATACAAGATTGGCCGTCCACGCCAGTTGTATCAAGGCTCGGTCTCTCGCCACGTGCCAAAGCGCAAGTAATGGCTTGTGTGAGTCTGCCGTGAGGTAGATAGCAAAAAAAAGACTGCCCAGCGGCAGTCTTTTTTTATGGGGCAGAACTTTCTAGCGTTTCTCTGCTTCCATTTGCGCATCAACGACCGCAAGTGCTGTCATGTTAATCACGCGGCGCACTGTCGCACTGGTGGTGAGGATATGCACCGGACGTGCAGCGCCGAGCAATACCGGCCCCATTGCGATACCGTTACTGCCGGTCATCTTCAATAGGTTGTAGGTCACGTTGCCTGTGTCCAGATTGGGTGTGATCAGCAGATTCGCTGTGCCTTTCAAGGTGCTGTCTGGATAGCTGGCCATACGGATGCTTTCTGAAAGCGCGGAGTCAGCGTGCATCTCTCCGTCCACTTCAAGTGATGGTGCACGCTCTGTGATCATCTGACGCGCATGGGCCATCTTGCGCGACGAGTCTGTCGGTCTGCTGCCAAAATTAGAGTGGGACAGCAGGGCGACCTTCGGCACAATCCCGAATCGACGAACCTCGGCCGCGGCCTGAATCGTCATATCTGCAACCTGCTCGGCAGTTGGATTTTCGTTGACATGCGTGTCGCAGATGAACAAAGTCTGATCCGGCAACATCAATACGTTCATTGTGGCAAAGGTAGATGCGCCTTGCTGCATGCCGATGACGTCCTCAACGTACTTCAGTTGGTTGTCGAAGCGGCTGGTTATGCCACAGATCACGGCATCTGCATCACCGCGCTTAAGCAACAGTACTGCAATCAAGGTGTTGTGCTTGCGAACCATCGCTTTGGCAATAGTCGGGGTGATGCCGTCACGCCCTTTGAGTCGGTAGTACTCGGTCCAAGATTCGGTAAAGCGCACGTCATCTTCTGGATCCACGATCTCGATATTCTTGCCGGCCTCAAGACGCAGACCCATTTTCTGAATCCGCATGTTGATCACAGCAGGGCGACCGATCAGGATTGGATAGGCGATCTTTTCGTCTGATACCGTTTGAGCGGCTCGTAGGACGCGCTCGTCTTCACCGTCTGCATAGATCACGCGCTTGGGCGCACGTTTGGCCTGCGTAAAGAGCGGGCTCATTAGTTGACCCGAGTGATAGACCATTGAAAGCAGCTTTTGCTTGTAGGCCTCCATGTCTTTGATCGGACGACGTGCGACGCCCGAGTCTGCGGCGGCCTGTGCGACCGCTGGGGCGATTTGTACGATCAGTCTTGGATCAAATGGCTTTGGAATGATGTAGTCTGGACCGAAGGTCAGGTCTTGTCCTGCGTAGGCTTGTGCGACCTCATCACTTTGTTCCGCTTCGGCGAGCTCGGCGATCGCTTTGACGCAAGCGAGCTTCATTTCTTCGGTAATGCGGCTCGCACCTGCGTCGAGCGCGCCACGGAAGATGAAGGGGAAGCAAAGTACGTTATTAACTTGGTTGGGGTAGTCAGAACGGCCGGTTGCGATGATGCAGTCTGGGCGTGCGGCCTTCGCGATTTCGGGGCGAATCTCGGGTTCCGGGTTAGCAAGCGCCAAAATCAACGGCTGCGTCCCCATGCTTTTGACCATCTCTGCATTGACGACACCCGCAGCAGAGCAGCCGAGGAAGACGTCTGCCCCGACCATTGCGTCAGCCAGCGTACGCAATGAAGTTTGCTGGGCATAACGTTTTTTGTTTTCTTCCATATCTGCTTCGCGTCCTTCCCAGATCACACCACGGGAGTCGCAAACAAATATGTTTTTCTTGGAGATGCCCAAGTGCACAAGCAGATCCAGGCAGGCAATCGCTGCAGCGCCAGCGCCCGATACCACGAGTTTGACCTGGTCCATGCGTTTGCCGACGACCTTTAAGCCGTTCATGATGGCCGCAGAAGAAATGATTGCAGTTCCGTGCTGGTCATCATGAAAGACCGGTATCTTCATCCGCTCGCGTAGCTTGCGTTCAATATAGAAACATTCCGGTGCCTTAATGTCTTCAAGGTTGATCCCGCCAAGCGTGGGCTCCAGCGCGGCAATGATATCCACGAGCTTGTCGGGATCGGTTTCGGCGAGTTCGATATCAAAAACATCGATGCCTGCGAATTTCTTAAAAAGACACCCTTTACCTTCCATCACGGGTTTCGCTGCGAGGGGTCCGATATTACCTAAGCCGAGCACGGCAGTTCCGTTGGTGATCACCGCAACCAAGTTGGACCGCGACGTATATTTCGCAGCCGCCTCATCGCCGTCCGCATGAATCGCCATGCAAGCTGCGGCAACACCTGGCGAGTAGGCCAAGGACAAATCATCCTGGTTCGCCAATGGTTTAGTGGGCGTGACGGAGATTTTGCCGGGGGTAGGGTAGGCGTGGTAATCCAGCGCAAGTTTGGAAAGATTTTCGTCCATGATTCACTTTGGTTATGTTGTTTTAGACAGCTTCGTGAAAGCTTACCGCCAAGAACCACCAGAAGCACCACCTTGTGGACTCTTTCGATTTTGCACTGCAGCATGGCGAAAGAAAAACTTCAGCAAATCTAAGGGCTTAAGGGTATACTCTCGTGCCGGCTCTTAAGGCTCCTATAACCGCCTTCTGCCCCGCTATCCGCCCATCGGTTTGGCCGAAAAACGGAAGGTATTCCTGCATCGTAACGAGTGAAGCACTCGAATAGGTGAAGCGCTAAATGTCATCAGAACTTGAATCACTACAGAACTCCTATCTCTTTGGCGGCAATGCGCCGTACGTAGAAGAACTCTACGAGGCCTACCTGGACAACCCAGGCTCGGTTCCAGATAACTGGCGAAACTATTTCGATCAGTTGCAGCATATGCCAGCAACCGATGGTCAAGAAGCCACGCGCGACCAAGCGCACGCTCCAATCGTTGAGTCCTTTGCCCTGCGCGCTAAAGCGAATGCTTTTGTGCAGCGTGGCCAAGAGCCTGACCTTGCCGTTGCAATGAAACAAGTGCACGTGCAGTCACTGATTGCGGCGTACCGCTCCTTGGGTTCGCGCTGGGCCGATTTAGATCCGCTCAAGCGTCAAGATCGCCCCGGTATCCCCGAGCTTGATCCAGCGTTTTACGGGTTGACCGAAGCGGATCTCGATCAAGTGTTCTCAGCCACGAATACTTATTTCAGCAAAGCAACGACGATGACGTTGCGCGACATCATCAAGGCATTAAAAGACACGTACTGCCGCTCGATTGGTGCTGAATTCATGCATGCCTCTGACCCTGCCGTAAAACGCTGGGTACAAGAGCGCCTAGAGTCCTCACTCAGCGCACCGACCGTCACGCCTGACCGCAAAAAACATATCTTGCAGCAGTTGACCGAGGCCGAAGGCCTTGAGCGTTATCTCCATACAAAGTACGTGGGACAAAAGCGTTTTTCACTTGAAGGCGGTGAGAGCTTTATCGCCTCGATGGACGAGCTTGTGAACCATGCCGGTGAATCCGGCGTGCAAGAAATCGTGGTGGGTATGGCACACCGTGGTCGCCTCAATATGCTTGTGAACATCATGGGCAAGATGCCGGGTGACTTGTTCGCCGAGTTTGAAGGTCATCACGCTGAAGGACTGACCGACGGCGACGTGAAATACCACAACGGTTTCTCCAGTGACTTGTCGACGCGTGGTGGTCCCATGCACTTGTCATTGGCGTTTAACCCCTCACACCTTGAGATCGTGAACCCTGTCGTCGAAGGCAGTGTGCGCGCACGTCAAGAGCGCCGCGGTGTCGACGGCTACAAGCAAGTATTGCCTGTGTTGGTGCACGGTGATGCGGCCTTTGCAGGCCAAGGTGTTGTGATGGAAACCTTGAACCTTGCTGAAACACGCGGCTACGGTACGGGCGGCACAGTGCATCTGGTGATTAACAACCAGATCGGTTTCACCACCTCTGACCCACGTGACACCCGCTCGACAATCTATTGCACAGACGTTTCAAAAATGATCGAAGCGCCAGTGTTCCACGTGAACGGCGATGATCCTGAGGCAGTCGTTTTTGCAACGCGTTTAGCGCTCGATTTCCGCATGCAGTTTGGTCGCGATATCGTGGTTGATATTGTCTGCTTCCGCAAGCTTGGTCACAACGAACAAGATACGCCATCCCTGACACAGCCGCTGATGTACAAGCGTATTGGCGCGCATCCTGGCACACGTCAGTTCTATTCAGACAAACTGACAGCGCAAGGTGTATTGCAGGCAGGCGAGGGTGATCAGCTCGTGAAGGACTATCGTCGTTACATGGAAGACGGTCGTCGTACGATCGAACCCGTGCTGACGAACTATAAGAGCAAGTATGCGATTGACTGGACACCTTACCTGAGTGCAAAGTGGACGGACCAGGCAGATACGGCCGTGCCTGCCGCTGAACTCAAGCGTATTGGTGAAAAGCTCACAACAGTACCTGAAGGTTTCACTCCGCACTCCTTGGTCAACAAGCTTTTGAATGATCGTCGCGCCATGGCGCGCGGTGAACAGAATCTTGACTGGGGGATGGGCGAGCACCTCGCGTTTGCGACGCTCGTGGCTTCGGGCTATGCCGTGCGCATCACTGGCCAAGATTCTGGTCGCGGCACGTTCACGCACCGCCATGCCGTGTTACATGATCAGAATCGTGAGCGCTGGAATGATGGCACGTACCTTCCTTTGCAAAACGTAAGCGAAGGACAGGCACCCTTCACCGTGATTGACTCGGTCTTGTCTGAAGAGGCGGTCTTGGGCTTTGAGTACGGTTATTCGTGCGCAGACCCCAATACCTTGACGATCTGGGAAGCGCAGTTCGGCGACTTTGTAAACGGCGCTCAAGTTGTGATCGATCAGTTCATCGTGTCAGGTGAGGCAAAGTGGGGGCGTCAGTCTGGCCTCACAATGATGTTGCCTCATGGCTACGAAGGTCAGGGCCCTGAGCACTCCTCGGCACGTATTGAGCGTTTCTTGCAGCTTTGCGCGGATAACAACATTCAGGTCGTTCAACCAACCTCCGCTGCGCAGATTTTCCATCTGTTGCGTCGTCAGATGGTGCGTCAGTTCCGCAAGCCTTTGGTTATTTTGACGCCCAAGTCGCTGCTGCGTAACAAAGACGCGGGCTCGCCAATGTCTGAGTTGTCGAGCGGTCGTTTCCGTCCGATCATTGGCGAAGTCGATGAGAAGATCAATCCCGCTTCGGTCAAGCGGGTGTTGGTCTGCTCAGGCAAGGTTTACTACGATCTGGTGAATGCGCGCAAAGAGCGTAAGGACAACACTGTAGCGATCGTTCGTGCTGAGCAGTTATACCCGTTCGCTCATAAAACGTTCGAGGCTGAGCTGCGTAAATATCCAAAGGCCACTGAAGTTGTGTGGGTCCAGGATGAGCCGCAAAACCAGGGTTCCTGGTTCTACGTGCAGCATCACCTCTATCAGAATATGTCGAGCGGTCAAAAACTCGGTTATGCGGGACGCGCTGCTTCAGCTTCGCCCGCTGTGGGTTACTTGGCCAAGCACCTTGAACAACAGAAGGCGCTCATTGAACAAGCCTTCGGTAAGTTCAAGTCCTTCATGCTGACCAAATAATCTCAATAATCGAATCTATCCAATTACGGAAAAAATATAATGGCAATCACTGACGTCGTTGTTCCGCAGTTATCTGAATCGGTGTCCGAAGCGACACTGCTTACCTGGAAAAAACAACCTGGCCAAGCCGTTCAGGCAGACGAAATCCTGATTGAAGTTGAAACGGATAAAGTCGTGCTCGAAGTCCCAGCACCCGCTTCTGGCGTGTTGTCTGAAATCGTGAAGGCAGATGGCAGCCTTGTCACCTCCGGTGAAGTTCTGGCACGCATTGATACGGAAGGCAAAGCCGCCGCTGCCCCCGCAGCTGCAGCACCGGCAGCGGCGCCTGCGGCCGCGCCTGCTGCAGCGCCTGCTGCAGCGCCAGCACCTGCTGCGGCCTCGGGCGCAATCGCGTCGCCTGCCGCATCAAAAATCTTGGCTGACAAAGGCGTGGCAGCAGCGTCGGTTGCTGGGTCAGGTCGTGACGGCCGCATCACTAAAGGCGATGCGCTCGGTGCGTCGGCTGCCCCTGCTGCCCCTGCTGCGAAAGCCGCACCGTTGGCAAACCCAAGTGTGCCCATGACACAGTCGCTGGATGGTCGTCCAGAGCAGCGCGTGCCGATGAGCCGTTTGCGTGCCCGTGTCGCTGAGCGCTTGCTGCAATCGCAGCAAGACAACGCTATTTTGACGACGTTCAACGAAGTCAACATGCAAGGCGTGATTGATCTGCGCAATCTGTACAAAGACAAGTTTGAGAAAGAACACGGTGTGAAGCTCGGCTTCATGTCATTCTTTGTTAAAGCTGCTGTTGCGGCACTGAAGCGCTACCCCGTGTTGAATGCATCCGTTGATGGCAAAGATATTATCTATCACGGCTACTTCGATATCGGTATCGCCGTCGGAAGCCCACGTGGTTTGGTGGTGCCGATTCTGCGCAATGCTGATCAACTGTCAATCGCTGAGATTGAAAAGACAATCGCTGACTTCGGTAAGCGTGCCGGTGAAGGTAAGTTGGGCATCGAAGAAATGACCGGTGGTACCTTCTCGATCTCGAACGGCGGTGTGTTCGGCTCGATGTTGTCGACACCGATTATCAACCCACCTCAGTCAGCTATTTTGGGTGTGCATGCAACGAAAGAGCGTGCCGTGGTTGAGAAGGGCCAGATTGTCATTCGTCCAATCAACTATTTGGCAATGTCCTACGACCATCGCATCATCGACGGTCGTGAGGCTGTGTTGGGTCTGGTCGCGATGAAAGAAGCGCTCGAAGATCCACAGCGCATGCTGCTCGAAATCTAAGCTTGGGATACTTATGTCTTCAAATCAATTTGATGTAGTCGTTATTGGCGCAGGACCTGGTGGCTATATCGCCGCGATTCGCGCAGCGCAGCTCGGCATGTCGGTCGCGTGTATTGATGCATGGCAGAACGGTAACGGCGGTCCCGCTCCTGGTGGGACCTGCACGAACGTCGGTTGTATTCCTTCCAAAGCCTTGTTGCAGTCGTCTGAGCACTTTGAGCAGGCGAACCACCATTTTGCTGAGCACGGCATCGAAGTCAAAGGCGTGTCGCTCAAGCTCGACAAAATGGTTGGTCGCAAAAATGATGTCGTGAAGCAAAACAACGACGGCATTTTGTATTTGTTCAAAAAGAATAAAGTCACTTTCTTCCATGGCAAAGGCGCTTTTGCTGGACAGGTCGATGGCGGCTGGGCAATCAACGTGTCAGGAACGACAACCGCTGACCTCGTTGGTAAGCATGTGGTGATCGCGACGGGCTCGTCTGCGCGTGAATTGCCAGGCACGCCTTTTGATGAACAACAGATTCTGTCTAACGACGGCGCACTGAATATCGGTGCTGTGCCCAAGAAGCTCGGCGTGATTGGTGCCGGCGTGATTGGTTTGGAAATGGGTAGCGTCTGGCGCCGCCTCGGTGCCGAAGTGACCGTACTCGAAGCGATGCCTGAGTTTCTGGCTGCGGTGGATACGCAAGTCGCAAAAGAAGCGCATAAAATTTTCACCAAGCAGGGTCTGTCGATTCACATGGGCGTCAAGCTCGGTGAAATCAAGTCGACCGCCAAGCAAGTGACGGTGCCCTACACCGACGCTGCGGGCGCTGTGCAAAAGTTGGTGGTTGATAAGCTAATCGTATCGATCGGTCGCGTGCCTTATACCGGCGGTTTGAATCCTGATGCGGTGGGCTTGAAGCTCGATGAGCGCGGCTTTGTTGTCGTTGACGGTGACTGCAAAACTAACTTGCCAAACGTTTGGGCAGTAGGTGATGTTGTGCGTGGCCCCATGCTCGCGCACAAGGCCGAGGAAGAGGGCGTTGCTGTCGCTGAACGTATCGGCGGGCAGCACGGCCATGTCAACTTCAACACGATTCCCTGGGTGATCTATACGTCACCTGAGATTTCGTGGGTTGGTCAGACAGAGCAGCAGTTAAAGGCTTCGGGTCGTGCTTACAAAGCAGGCAGCTTCCCCTTCTTGGCGAACGGACGCGCGCGCGCACTGGGCGATACAACAGGGTTTGTAAAGATCTTGGCTGATGCCGCGACCGACGAGGTATTGGGCGTGCATATCATTGGCCCGATGGCGTCCGAGTTGATCGCTGAAGCTGTCACCATCATGGAATTCCGTGGTGCGGCTGAAGATATTGCCCGTATTTGCCATGCGCATCCTACCTTGTCGGAATCGATGAAAGAAGCTGCATTGGCCGTGGATAAACGCGCGCTTAACTTTTGAAGCCTTCTTGAACGTCCTTCAATACTATGAGAGCAGTCTGGCTGAGCGCGGTTATCAGCCAGACCACGCGCAACGCACGGCGATTGAGCGCCTGCAAAAATACTTTGACGACTGGATCGCCTTCAAAGGGGATCGGTCTAGTGCGCTCAAACGGTTGATCAAGCGGCCTGAAGTGCCTCGTGGTGTGTATCTATGGGGTGGAGTTGGGCGCGGCAAGAGCTTTTTGATGGATGCGTTTTACGCAACCGTCCCGGTCACTCGTAAGACGCGGTTGCACTTTCACGAGTTCATGCGCAGTGTGCATCGCCAGCTCGATGAAGTTAAAGGGCGGCAGGATCCTCTGGACGAAGTCGCCAAGCGCATCTCAAAGCGGTACCGCCTGATTTGTTTTGATGAGTTTCACGTCTCGGATGTCGCAGACGCGATGATCTTGTACCGATTGCTGCTCAAGTTTTTTGAATACGGTACGTCTTTTGTGATGACGTCCAATTACGAACCATCGACGCTGTATCCAGATGGTTTGCATCGTGATCGGATTTTGCCCGCGATTGAATTGATTGAAGATCGCATGGATATTCTGAACGTCGATGCAGGTATCGACTACCGCCGCCGCACACTCGAGCAAGTGAAGTGTTATCACACGCCTCTCAATGAGACAGCGCAGTCGGCGCTAGAACAAGCTTTTTTGCAGTTATCCGATACGCCACCCCAGGATCCCGTGCTGTTAATTGAGCATCGTGAGATCACCGCTAAAAAGCGTGCGGGTAGTGTGGTGTGGTTTGATTTTGCCACCTTATGCGGTGGACCCCGGTCGCAGAACGACTACCTTGAGATCGCAAGCCGGTTTCATGCGGTCATCTTGTCTGGTGTACCGAAGATGGGGCCCAAGCACGCATCCGAGGCACGGCGCTTTACGTGGTTGATCGATGTATTCTACGATCACAAGGTAAAGCTCTTGATGTCGGCTGAGTGTGAGCCCGAAGAGCTTTATACCTCAGGTCCTATGTCAAACGAGTTCCATCGCACCGTGTCCCGTATTCTTGAAATGCAGTCCAAAGAATATTTGGATTCTGAACAGCGCGACACCGTTAGTCTTTAAGCAAGCCTTGGAGCTTCTACGCCATGAATACTCGCGTTCTCACTGGCATTACCACTTCGGGTACGCCACATCTAGGTAATTATGTTGGCGCCATTCGTCCGGCAATACAGGCGAGTAACGAGGCGAAGGTAGATGCCTTCTTTTTTCTTGCAGACTATCACGCACTGATCAAGTGTGAAGATGCGAACTTGATCGCGCGTTCACGCTTGGAGATCGCAGCTACGTGGCTTGCGTGTGGATTGGACCCGGCGCGTGTGACGTTCTATCGCCAATCCGACGTGCCGGAAATCCCAGAGCTTTCATGGATGCTGACCTGCGTCACGGCCAAGGGTTTGATGAACCGTGCGCATGCCTATAAAGCCTCTGTAGATCAAAATACGACCAAAGGCGTAGAAGGTGATGATGGGATCACGATGGGGTTGTTTTCATACCCCATCCTGATGGCCGCCGACATTTTGATGTTCAACGCTCACAAGGTCCCGGTCGGACGCGATCAGACACAGCACCTTGAAATGGCACGTGATATTGCCCAGCGCTTTAATCACTTGTTCGGTCAGGGTAAAGATTTTTTTGTCTTGCCCGAGGCCGTGATTGCAGAGGATGTTGCAACCTTGCCAGGCTTAGATGGACGCAAAATGTCCAAGAGCTACAACAATACCGTTCCTCTTTTTGAAGGTGGTTCAAAAGCGTTGAAATCGGCTGTTGCACGCATCGTGACCGATTCACGCGGCCCAGGCGAGGCGAAAGACGCTGAAGCCTCACACCTGTATTTAATTTATAAAGCGTTCGCAAAGCCCGCTGAAACCGCTGCGTTCCGCAAGGAACTTGAAGCGGGGCTAGGGTGGGGGGATGCCAAGCAGCGCTTGTGCGAGCGTGTCGAGCAAGAGCTCGGCCCGATGCGTGCCAACTATCAAGAATTGATGTCTAACCCAGCGCGTATCGAAGAGATTCTGCAAGTGGGTGCACGCAAAGCACGCGCGATTGCGACACCCTTTATTAAAGAGTTACGTCAAGCGGTTGGCTTGCGCTCCTTGGGGACTGTTGCCTCGTCGGACCAGGCTGGTAAATCGGCTGGCAAATCAGCCAAAACCGGTAAAGCCGCACGCTTTGTAAGCTTTCGCGATGAGGCGGGTCAGTTCCGCTTCCGCTTCTTGGCGGCGGACGGGACCGAGCTCTTTTGTTCAGTTGCCTTTGCGGATCCCAAGTTGGCTGGTGCGGCCATGCGCAAGTTCCGGCTGGCAGACGTGGATGCTTGTATCAAATTGGAAGGTGAGCTCGGATTTTCGATCCTGCTCGACGGTCAATTCCTTTCAGCCCAGCGGGATGCTGAATCGTCACAGCGACGTGATGAACATCTTACGTTACTGCGAGCTGCGCATGCCTCGCTTGCCGAGGCTACCTGATTCGGGAAGGCGCTCTCCCTGCGAATGCAGGGTATCTTTGAGCGGCGCACTTTGGCATGATCGAATCTTGTGAGGTTCAGCGGATCTTACATTCGACAGTAAGTAAATGACCTTATCTGGAAGCTTATCCATGCCGCAGTCCACAAATCAGTCCTCTGGTGACACACAAAACCCTGGCTGCGTATTTCTTGTAGAAGACGATCAAGAGCTTCGTACCAGTATTTGTGAAGTGTTGCGTTTCGTTGGCTACAAAGTGCAGGCGTATGCAAATCCTCAGGAATTCTTACATGACTTCACCGACGTTGTCCCCGCGGTACTCGTGACAGACGTGCGCATGCCGGGAATGTCGGGTGTGGATCTTCAAGAGAAGCTTCTGAGTCACGGCAGACAAATGCCTATTATTTTCATTAGTGGTGAAAGTACCGTTTCGGAAGCGGTTATGGCGATGTCGAATGGAGCGCTCGAGTTTTTACTTAAGCCGTTTAGTCGCGAAAGCCTGCTGTCAGCCGTGTCGAAAGCTCTGGCGCTAGACGCTCAATTGATGCGTGACTTAATTAAGCAGGTAGAGTTTGAACAAAAACTAAAAGCACTCTCGCCCAGAGAGCGTGAGGTCTTCAAATTAATGACTAAAGGATACGGCAATGCCGAGCTCGCGAGTGAGTTGGGTGTAGCGCTATCAACAGTCAAAGAGTACAAATCAGAGATGATGTATAAACTGCGTCTGCGTTCATTGTCTGAACTTATCGCTCTGAGCGAGTCTGCTGAGCGTCGCTCAGCCAGCAAATTAGATGAATCTCCACGATCGAAGAGTTAAATATCCAACTGTCGCGACACTAGCTCCTGGGTCTTGGTACTGGTTGCGAGCGACGTTTATCTTGAGATTCATTAGCATACGGTGTAGCGTTCTAGTATGAATGACTATCTCATCCCGCTACACATACTTCTGGCTACCGCTGCGGTGGCCATGATCTTCGTGTTGGTCGTGTCGACTTCACGCAACGATCGAAATGCGCCTTATTACATTTTTGTAAATCTTTTGGTTCTAACCTTTCTTGCTTATGTCGGGAGAGGAGGGCTACTCGCTTTTAGCATTGTTGAGCTTAATGAGGGTGTCGATCGCACACAAGTCAGTGGCTCTCCAGCTATTGTTTTAGTCAGCACCATCATTGGTATCTCTATCTACTTAAGAGTCGTGTTAATTCGAAACCTCATCGACAAGAGTATTGTGTGGTGGCGCGATCTGCTTATGCTTCTAGTCCTTCTTTTTCTATCAATTTCACCCGCCTATTATCTAGCTAAGAGCATCAATAGCCTTGTCCGTTACTCTACCGCTACAATTTTTTATTTGATTTGTGCGGCCATGATTGTTCATATTCTTCATGGCGTACAACAGCGATCCGGAATGTTGTTGGGGCGCTTGATATATCTGCTTTCCATCGCTCTTGTCATTGTTAATTCTGTGGCCTTGATCGTTCTTGCGTATATGCTTCCCGGGATCGATGCTGCGGGTACTAAATTTATAAATCTTGCCGATTTATGGCTGCGTGGTATTAGGATTTCGCTCCTTTTTTGTATCGATATCGGACTTTTATATTATTGGTTACAGAACTGTTCCACAGCTGCCTTGCGTGCTGCTGCAGATAAGGCTCGTCTTGTATCTTTGCTTGAGGAGAAAGAGGTACTTGTACGTAACCTCTTGGATGCGGACGCTTTAACGCACACAGGTGCCTTGGCGGGCGGACTATCGCACGAACTCAATCAGTTTTTGGCTCGAATCCAACTCGACGCTGAGTCTGCAAAGTCATACGTGTTGGCAAACCAGAGCCCCGAAAGAATTGTTTCAATACTCAACCGGCTAACGCAAGCAAATCAAGAGGCTGCCAAATTGATTGGGAGCTTAAAGAAGTTGTTCGTCAAGCGTGCCGACGAACGTACGCTCTGCGAGCTAGATACGATGGTTGAGACGGTCGTGGCGCTATACGCGAGCCGCATTAAACAATCTGGCATCGCTTTTGAATGTCATGCACAAACCGGCGCTAATGCAATGTTGGACGATGGTTTGATCCGACGCGTGATCTCTAACTTGTTGGCAAATGCGCTGGATGCTTGCAATGCCACGGGTCGCAAGGATTTACAGATGCGCGTAACCAGTCAGATCGAAAGCGGCTCTTGGGTCTTCACTGTTTCTGACAATGCCATGGGCGTACATCCAAGCGTCATGCACAAGGTGTTTAGTTTGTTTGCTACAACAAAATCTGAGGGCACTGGCGTTGGCTTATGGTTGAGTCAGCATATCGTTGAAATCCA